>JALAGW010000156.1 GCA_022712235.1 Brevundimonas sp.
CCCCTGCACGGCGCCGCCGGCTCTGGCGTGGTGCGGCTGAAGGCCGACGACCCCAATCTGGAAGCCCTGATCGAGATTCACGCCGCCGGCTCGCGCGACCCTCTGGTGATCCAGAAATTTATTCCGGCGGTATCGGCGGGCGACAAGCGCGTCATCCTTATCGACGGCGAGCCGGTCGGCGCCATCACCCGCATCCCGGCCAAGGACCAGGTGCGCTCCGACCTGCGCGTCGGCGGCACGGCGGCGCCGGTCGAGCTGACGCCGCGCGACCTGGAGATCTGCGCCGCCATCGGTCCCTATCTGAGGGAACGCGGTCTGATCTTCGTCGGCATCGACGTGATCGGCGACTATCTGACCGAGATCAACGTCACCTCGCCCACCGGCGCCCAGCAGCTGCTGAAGTTCTCGGGCGTCGATGCGACGGCCTTGATGTGGGACGTGATCGAAAGGAAGACGCGCGAAGCCCGCTAGGGCGCGCACAACGGGAGGGGACCCCATGACCAGAACGACGACCGCCGGGGCGCTGAGCGCCTTGACCCTGCTGATCGCCGCGCCGGCGACGGCGCAGGACGCCGCGCCGAAACGCCCGTCGATGGAGGTGCTGGAGCGGATCATCGAGACCCGCACGCCGCAGACGCGCGTCGAGACGCCGGACCATGAGCGCATCACCGCCCGACGCATCGATATCGTCGACGCCGACGGGACCATCCGCATGACCCTTTCAGGGGCCACGCCCGCCCCCATCATCGATGGCATTCAGTACAAGCGCGCCTTCAACGTGGCCGGTCTGATCCTCTATGACGACAAGGGCAGCGAGCGTGGCGGGTTCGGCACCGCCGACGTCGATGGCGGCATGGCCGTGCTGGCCCTGGATCACCCGGCCATGGACGCGATCGGCTGGCGCGTGTCGCCGGACGGCGCCGTCAGCTTCGTCATCAACCAGGCCCCGCCCCTGATCCGCGAGCCGGGTTTGGGAGACGCCCTGGTGCCGGGGGTGCAGACGCCGACACGGATGCGTCTGTCGGTCGCCGCAGACGGGACGCCCGCCGTGGCCCTGTCGGACAAGAACGACCGGCCGCGCGTGCGGATGACGGTGACCGAGGAAGGCTTCGGCGCCATCCAGTTCCTCAATGCGGCGGGCGAGGTGATCCACACCCTGGCGCCCGAAGCCGACCTGCCCTGATCTGATTTCGAGTAACGGCGCTCTTGCGGTCTGCTTGAGTTCGTGATTTGTTCTCTTTCGGTCAGCGGGAGGGAGCCCATGGTCGCGCGGGTGGTGACGGTCGCCTTCGACGGGGTCGAGGCGCGGCGGGTCGATGTCGAGGTGCAGCAGGTGGCGACGCCCGCCGGGGCTTTCGCCATCGTCGGCCTGCCGGACAAGGCGGTGGCCGAGAGCCGCGAACGGGTGCGCGGCGCCTTCGCCGGCATCGGCCTGGCCCTGCCGCCCAAGAAGGTGATCGCCAACCTGGCCCCCGCAGACCTGCCCAAGGAAGGCAGTCATTTCGACCTGCCGATCGCCCTGGCCCTGCTGGCCTCCATGGGGGTGATCGCGCCGGACGCCCTGGACGGCTGGGCGGCGGTCGGGGAACTGGGACTGGACGGCCAGATCGCGGCCGTGGGTGGAACCTTGCCGGCGGCCATGGCGGCGGGGGCCATGGGGCTGGGCCTCATCTGTCCCGAGGCCAACGGCCCCGAGGCGGCCTGGGCGGGCGACACCGCCATCCTGGCGCCGCGCTCGCTGATCGGCCTGATCAATCATTTCCGGGGAACCCAGGTGCTGCGGGCGCCCGAGCCCGGCCCGGTGACGATGGGCGGCGCGGTTCCCGACCTGCGCGAGGTCAAGGGCCAGGAGAGCGCCAAGCGGGCGCTGGAGATCGCCGCGGCGGGCGGCCACAACCTGCTCTTCATCGGCCCGCCCGGTTCGGGCAAGTCGATGATGGCCCAGCGTCTGCCCGGCCTCTTGCCGCCGCTGACGCCGCAGGAACTGCTGGAGACCTCCATGGTCTGGTCGGTGGCGGGCCTGATCGATCGCGGCGCCCTGACCCGCGACCGGCCCTTCCGCGCGCCGCACCATTCCGCCTCCATGGCGGCCCTGACCGGCGGGGGGCTGAGGGCCAAGCCGGGCGAGGCCTCGCTGGCCCACAACGGCGTGCTCTTCCTCGATGAACTGCCGGAATATTCTGCCCAGGCGCTGGATAGTCTGCGTCAGCCGCTGGAGACGGGCGAGATCGTGGTGGCGCGGGCCAACGCCCATGTCCGCTATCCGGCGCGGTTCCAGCTGGTGGCGGCGATGAACCCCTGCCGCTGCGGCCTCGGCGGCGCCGGGCGCGGCGCCTGCGGCAAGGCTCCGCGCTGCCAGAGGGACTATCAGAACCGCATCTCCGGCCCGATGTTCGACCGCATCGACCTGACGGTGGAGACCCCGCCGGTCACCGCCGCCGACATGGCCCTGCCGCCGCCCGCCGAGGGCACGGCCGAGGCCGCCGCCCGCGTGGCCACCGCCCGCGCCCAGCAGGAGGAGCGGGTGCGCGCGGCAGGCTTCGATCCCGACAAGGCGCGCGATCAGGCCATCAACGCCCGCGCCTCGGGCGAGACCCTGGAGCGTTTCGCCGCGCCGGATGACGCGGGCCGGGCCCTGCTGATGCGGGCGGGCGAGGCCGGAGGGCTGACGGCGCGGGGGTGGACCCGGACCCTGCGGCTGGCGCGCACCATCGCCGACCTGGACGGCTCGACCGGGGTGCTGCGCCGTCACGTCGCCGAGGCCCTGATGTATCGGCGGACGACCATTGGGGCCCAGGGTGATTTCGACCGCCAGACGGCGCACCGCAGCGAGGCGCCAATTTTCTGAAGCATGACCTTCTGAGACCTGAAACCCTCGTTCGGCCACGCTTAACCCTTTGGGCGCTAGGCTGGCGCTCATGGGACAGGCACGCAGAACGCACGCACCGACTAGGATCACGCCCGCCGCCGCCCCCGGAGCGGCCTCGGACGCGCCCGAGCAGCAATTCCTGCGCCTGATGAGCCACGAGATGCGCACGCCCCTGAACGGGGTGATCGGCATGCTGGGCCTGTTGTCGCGGACCAGGCTGGACGGGGCGCAACGGGCCTATGCCGAGGCGGCGCAGAAGTCGGCCGAGCATCTGCTGGGCCTGGTCAATGATCTGCTGGACTTCGCCCGGCTGGAGGCCGGGGCGCTGGAGTTCGATCCCGCCCCCGTCGATCTGGAGGGCCTGACGCGCGGCGTGGCCGAACTGCTCAGCCCCAAGGCCCATGACAAGGGGCTGGAGATCGTCTGGTCCGTCGCCGCCGATGCGCCCGACGTCATCGCCGACGAGGGCCGCCTGCGTCAGGTCCTGTTCAACCTGGCCGGCAACGCCGTGAAATTCACCGACCGGGGCGGGGTCCGCCTGACGGTCGAACGCGCCGGCGGAACCGCCGCGCGTCCGCGTCTGGCCTTCATCGTCGACGATACGGGCCCCGGCGTGCCCGCAGAAGCCCGCAGCCGCATCTTCGATGAGTTCGGTCATGCCGACGCTTCCGACGCCGCCCGTTTCGACGGCGCCGGTCTGGGTCTGGCCGTGGTCCGCCGGCTGGCCCAGGCCATGGGCGGCACGGTCGCCGTGAGCGACAGGCCCGACGGCCCCGGCGCCCGTTTCCGCTTCGAGGCCCCCTTCCCCGTGGCCGCCGATGCTTCGCCACGCGAGCGCCCCTTGGACGGGGTCGTGGTGGCGGTCCGGACGCCCGATCCCTTCGTGCGCCAGGCGGCGGCAGCCCAGATCGAGGCGTCAGGCGGTCGCGTCGCGCGTCAGGCGGGCGTGACCCTGATCGACCACGCCATGGCCGAGGACGGCGCCCTGATGGTCAAGCCGTCGCAGGGCGAGGCCGTCATCCTGCTGAAGCCGAGCGAACGCGATCTGGTCGACCGTTATCGCGCGGCGGGTTTCCACGGCTATCTGATCAAGCCGCTGCGGCGAGCCTCCTTGGCCGAGCGCGTTCTGGCGGCGGCGGGTCGCCGCAAGGGTCTGAGCGTCGCGGTCGGACGGGGCCAGGAGGACGACCGGGTCACCCCCGTCGCCTTCAAGGGCCTCAGGGTCCTGCTGGTCGAGGACAATCCGGTCGGCGCCCTTCTGGCCAAGACCCTGCTGCGTCGCGAGGGGTGCGTGGTGCAGACGGCGGCCGACGGCCATGAGGCCTTGCAGACGCTGAAGGAGGCGCGCTTCGATCTGATCTTCATGGACATGCGGATGCCGCGCATGGATGGTCCGGCGGCGGCGCGCGCCCTGCGAGCGCGTGGCGAGCGCACCCCCATCGTCGCCCTGACCGCCAACGCCTTCGCCGAGGACCGCATCGCCTGTCTGGAGGCGGGCATGAACGATCACCTGACCAAGCCGCTGGAGGCCGACGCCCTGCGCGTCGCCCTGACCCGCTGGACGAACGTCGGCAACCGCGCCAAGGTCGGGGCCTAGTTACCACGACCGCCCGTTTCCGGCGGCGTCCGCCGGAGAGCCGCATGACCGATACGAAGACGCCCGTTTCCGAGGTGGCGGCCCTGCAGCCGTCGCCGAAAGGTCTGGGCGTTCTGAAGGCGGCCTTCCGCGAGCGTCGCACCCTGGCCATGCTGCTGCTCGGCTTCTCCGCCGGCCTGCCCTTCGCCATGCTGTTCGGCACCCTGAACGCCTGGCTGTCGGACGCGGGCGTGTCGGTGGCCACCATCGGCGTCCTGTCCTGGGTGGGCCTGTTCGGCGCCTTCATATTCCTGTGGTCGCCCTCGGTCGGCCTGACCCCGCCGATCATCGGCAAGATGGGACGGCGCCGCTCCTGGCTGATCCTGTGTCAGGTGGTTCTGGTCGGGGCGCTGCTGACCATCGCCCTGTCGCATCCGGGCACGGGCGCCATCGCCATGCTGGCGGGCGCGGCGGCGCTCGGCGCCTTCGCCTCGGCGACCCAGGACATCGTCATCGACACCTGGCGGATCGAGGTCGCGGACGAGCGCGTCCCGGTCGATCTGCTGTCCACCGTCTATCAGCTGGGCTTCCGCACGGCGGCCCTGGTGGGCGGCGCGGGGGCCCTGGTGCTGGCGGATCACCTCGGCTGGTCCTCGACCTTCGTCATCGGCGCGGGCCTGATGGGGCTGGGCCTGCTGGGAACCCTGATCGCGCCCGAGCCCAGGCCCGCGGCCAAGCAGGCGATCGCCCGCGAGCGCATCGGCTCGCCGCGTCTGCGCATGATCGCCCTGGCCGCCACCCTGATCGCCTGGGCCTGGGCCGCCTTCATGCTGATCCGTTTCATGGTCACGGCGCTCAGCGTCACCCCGGCCCCGAGCGCGGGCGAGTTCACCGCCACATGGGGGCCGTGGATCGTCGGCGGCGCTGTGATCCTGCCCGCCATTCTGGCCGGGCTGATCGTCTGGCGCGGCGGCAAGACGGGACCGGTTTCGGGCGAGCGCGATGCGCCGGCCTTCGCCAACACCCTCTATGACGCCATCCTGGCGCCCCTGGTCGAGCTGATGGGGCGTCTGGGCTGGGGCGCGGTCATCGTCCTGGGCCTGATCCTGACCTATCGCATCACCGACGGGGTCTGGGGGCCGTTCGCCTTCCCCTTCTACATGGGGGATACCGGCGGCGCCCTGGGTCACACCAAGACCGAGATCGCCCTGGCGTCCAAGACCTTCGGCGTGGTCATGACCATCCTGGGCATTGGTCTGGGCGGCTGGGCGCTTCTGGTCATCGGGCGGATGGCCAGCCTGCTGCTGGGCGCGGCCCTGTCGGCGGCGACCAATCTGCTGATGATGGATCTGGCGCTCGGCGCGCCGGTCATCCATCCCTTCATGGCGACGACCGGTCTCTACAAGCTGTTCGGCCTGTTCCACGTCGGTGAGCCCCTGGCGCGGCTGATGCTGGCCATCGCGGGCGAGAACATCGCCGGCGGCTTCGCGGGCGCGGCCTTCGTCGCCTATCTGTCGGCCCTGTCGAACAAGATGATAGGCGCGGTGCAGTTCGCGGTCTTCACCTCTCTGGCCCTGCTGATCGGCACCCTGGGGCGCGGCGCACTCGGTGAACTGATCGAGCGGCAGGGCTATGCCGCCATGTTTGTCATCGCCGCCTGGCTGGGCCTGATCGCTGTCGTCTTCTGCGCTATGGAGTGGGTGCGACAGAGCTTGGAGTTGCGGCGCCTGAAGCGGAAGGCCTAGGGCCCAAACGCAAAGAGGCGGCCCGAAGGCCGCCTCTCGACGTCTTTCAGGCGCTGAGCCGTCAGTCTTCGACCGAAGCGCCCTCGGCGTAGGCGGCGAAGGTGGCGGCGGTGATGATCTCGTTGACCGAAGCGCCCAGGGGCACGATCTGCACCGACTTCTCTAGGCCGACCAGCAGGGGGCCGATGACCGTGGCGCCGCCCAGCGATTGCACCAGACGCGTCGAGATGGCGGCCGAATGGATGGCCGGCATGACCAGGACGTTGGCGTCGCCGGTCAGGCGCATGAAGGGATAGTTGGCGCGGGCCTCGGGGTTGAGCGCCAGTTCGGGCGGCATTTCGCCTTCGTATTCGAAGTCGACGTCCATGCCGTCCAGGATGCGGATGGCCTCGCGCACCTTCTCGCCGCGGTCGCCGGGCGGGTCGCCGAAGGTCGAGTAGCTGAGGAAGGCGACGCGTGGCGTGCGGCCCAGCTTCTTGACCGTGGCGGCGGCCTTGATGGCGATCTCGGCCAGTTCGGCGGCGTTGGGCAGTTCGTGGATCGAGGTGTCGGCCACGAACAGGGTGCGGCCCTTGGCCAGCAGGATCGACAGGCCGATCATGCGGTCCGTGACGTCGAGGACGCGGCGGACTTCCTTGAGGGCCATGTTGAAGTTGCGGGTCACGCCGGTGACCATGCAGTCGGCCTGACCGCGCGCGATCATGGTGGCGCCGAAGTAGTTGCGGTCCTGATTGATCATGCGCTGCACGTCGCGACGCAGATAGCCGCGGCGGTTCAGGCGCTCATACAGCCAGTCCGTGTATTCGACATTGTGGCCCGAGGTGCGGGCGTTGACGATCTCGATGCCGAGTTCGTCGAAGTTCAGGCCGGCCTCGGCGGCGTTCTGTCGGATCAGATCCTCGCGGCCGACCAGGATGGGGGTGCCCAGCTCGGCCTGCTTGAAGGCCCAGGCGGCGCGGATGACCGACTGCTCCTCGCCCTCGGCGAAGACCACGCGTTGCTTCGGTCCCGAACGCACGGCCGAGGAGATCTTCTGCATCAGGGCGGCGGACGGATCGACCCGCTGCTTCAGGGCGATGCGATAGGCGTCCATGTCGGCGATGGGCTTGCGGGCCACGCCGGTCTCCATCGCCGTCTGGGCGATGAAGGGCGGGATGTACCAGATCAGGCGCGGGTCGAACGGGGTCGGGATGATGTATTCCGGCCCGAACTTCAGCTTGCGGCCGCGATAGGCGGCGGCGACCTCGTCCGGCACGTCCTCGCGGGCCAGGGCCGCCAGGGCGTGGGCGCAGGCGATCTTCATCTCGTGGTTGATCTGGCGCGCGCGCACGTCCAGCGCGCCCCGGAACAGATAGGGGAAGGCCAGGACGTTGTTGACCTGGTTCACATAGTCCGAGCGGCCGGTGGCGATGATGGCGTCCGAACGCACCGACTTGACGTCTTCCGGCGTGATCTCGGGATCGGGGTTGGCCATGGCGAAGATGATCGGATTGGGCGCCATGGAGGCGACCATTTCCTTGGTGATCGCGCCCTTGGCCGACAGACCCAGCACGACGTCGGCGCCGACCATGGCCTCGGCCAGGGTGCGCAGCGGGGTGTCGGTGGCGTGGGCCGCCTGCCATTGCGAGACGTTGTCGCGGCCCTTGTAGATGACGCCCTCGCGGTCGCAGATGACCGTATTCTCGGCCTTGACCCCGGCGGCCTTCATCAGGGCGATGGACGACAGGCCCGCGGCCCCGGCGCCCGAGAGGACGACCTTGAGGTCCTCCAGCTTCTTGCCGACGATATGGGCCGCGTTGATCAGGCCGGCGGTCGAGATGATGGCGGTGCCATGCTGGTCGTCATGGAAGACGGGGATGTCCAGCAGGTCCTGAAGCTGGGCCTCGATTTCGAAGCATTCCGGGGATTTGATGTCCTCCAGGTTGATGCCGCCCCAGGTGTCGCCGATGTTCTTGACCACGGTGATGAACTCGTCCGGGTCGGTAGTCTTCACCTCGACGTCGAAGCTGTCGACGTCGGCGAAGCGCTTGAACAGGACCGACTTGCCTTCCATCACCGGCTTGGACGCCATGTGGCCGAGGTTGCCGAGGCCCAGGATGGCGGTGCCGTTCGAGATGACGGCGACCATATTGCCCTTGGACGTATAGTCGTAGGCCTTGTCCGCATCGGCGGCGATGGCCAGGACCGGCACGGCCACGCCCGGCGAATAGGCCAGCGAGAGATCACGCTGGGTCGCCATCGGCTTGGTCGGGGCCATGGAGATCTTGCCCGGCGTCGGATCGCTGTGGAACTCCAGAGCGTCGTCGTCGGAGAAGGTCTGTTTGTCGGTCAGTTCGGGCATTTCGATCTCGGGAAAGGCAGGCGCCTTTTGTTCCTAGATCGTGGGACGGGTGGCGACAACCGCTGACGCTACGTCAGGGCAGTTTGCTCAGACCTGTGGCAAGAGCCCCGTGCGCTCGACTTCGACCGGGCCGGTCATGAAGACATGGTCAGTGGCGTCGTCCCAGTCGATGGTCAGCTCGCCGCCGTCGACCACGACGGTCGCCTTGCGATCCGTCAGGCCGCGTCGGGCCGTGGCCACGAGGGCGGCGCAGGCGCCGGTGCCGCAAGCCAGGGTCAGGCCCGCGCCGCGCTCCCACACCCGCAGCCGGATATGGTCGCGATCGACGACCTTGGCGAAGCCGACGTTGACCCCTTCGGGGAAGAGCGGGTGATGTTCGACCAGGGAGCCGGAGCCGCGCACGAAGGCGTCGTCCTGCCGGTCGGTGAAGAAGACGACGTGCGGATTGCCCATCGAAACCGCGCCGGGCGTGTGCAGGACCGGGGCGTCGATCGGCCCGACCTGAAGCTCGATGCCGCGCGTGTCCATCTCCTCGGCCAGAGGCACCTGGGCCCAGTCCAGACGCGGTTGGCCCATGTCCACGGTCACCTGATGGACCGCGATCGTGGACCCTTCGGGATCTTCCGACCCGACGCGGCCATGATCGCCGGCGCGTCGCGCCGTCGTGGGCCCGCCCAGGGTGTCGATGACCACTTCTTCCTTGTCGGTCGCCTCGAGCAGAAGCCAGCCGACGCAACGCAGGGCGTTGCCGCAGGTCTCGACCATGGAGCCGTCGGCGTTCCACACCCGCATGAAGGCGTCCGCCGTCTCGGACGGTTCGACGCCGATCAACTGGTCGAACCCGCCCAGGCCCGCCGCCGGGTCGGCCAGGGCGCGCACCTGATCCTCGGTCGGATGAAAGCCCTCCTCGAAGGCCTGGACGACGATGAAGGCGTTTCCGGCGCCGTTCATGCGGATGTAGGGGCGAGCAGCCTGGGTCATGATCGCCTTCATATAGGATTTTTCGCCGGTTCATGTATCGCTGGCGGCGATGACGTCCGAACCGAGCGAAACCGACAAGTCCGAGGGCCTGCGGCTGAAGGCGCGGCTGCGCTACCTCTATCACGGCTCGCAGCCGGCGGCGGTGAAGTTCCGCCTGATGGTCATCGTCATCGACCTGGTCATCATCGGCTTCTTCCTGGCCGCGCCCATCCTGAAGGAGGCGGGCTGGGTCTTCTATGTCGCCGACTATGTCATCGCCGCCGTCCTGGGGCTGGACCTGGCGGCGCGGGCCTATGCCTATTCCGATGTCCGCGACTGGCTGAAGAAGCCGATCGTCTGGATCGACCTGTTCGTCCTGGCCACCCTGCTCTTCCCGGCGTGGCTGGCGAATTTCGGCTTCCTGCGCCTGCTGCGGTTCTGGAGCCTGCTGAACAGCGACCTGTTCTGGCGCACCATCGGCCGCCGGTTCGACGACACCCGCGTCGAGGAGATCACCCGGGCCCTGGCCGCCCTGGTCACCTTCGTCTTTGTGACGACCGGCTTCGTCTACGCCTATTTCCGGGGCAAGGCCGAGCACATCAACGGCTATCTGGATGCCCTCTATTTCACCGTCGCCACCCTGACGACGACGGGTTTCGGGGACATCACCCTGCCCGGCAACTGGGGCCGGGTCATCTCCATCGTCGTCATGCTGGTGGGCATCACCCTCTTCATCCGCCTGGCCCAGACCCTGATCCGTCCGCACAAGGTCAGGTTCCCCTGCCCTACCTGCGGCCTGCAGAAGCACGATCCGGACGCGGTCCACTGCAAGGCCTGCGGCCAGATCCTGTGCATCCCGGACGAGGGCGACTGAGCTCCTACGACCAAAGATGACAGGCTTGTAAGGTTTCCACCGCTTGCCGCCGCCCTCGCGTCTCGCCAAGGTGCCGCCCGATTTCTGTTGGGGAATGAAACATGATCCGCACTCTGGCGTCCGCCGCCGCCCTTCTTCTCGCCGCCGGAGCCGCACCCGTCGCCATGGCCCATTCGACTGAAACGCCCGCCGTCGCCCCCGCCGTTGCTTCGGCCGCGCCGGGCTTTGCGACCAGCGACGCGACCGACCCCTATATCTGGCTGGAAGAGGTCGAGGGCGAGCGCGCCATGGACTGGGTCAAGGCGCACAACCAGACCTCGCTGGGCACGCTGCAGGGCGACCCGCGCTATGAGGTCCTGCACCAGCAGGCCCTGGACCTAGTGCAGTCGCGCGACCGCATCCCCTCGCCGGGCTTCACCCACGACGGCCACGTCGACAACTTCTGGCAGGACGCAGAGCATGTGCGCGGCATCTGGCGCCGCACGACGCTGGACAGCTATCGCACCGACGCGCCGCAGTGGGAGACCATTCTGGACATCGACGCCCTGTCGGCGGCCGAGGGCGCCAACTGGGTCTACAAGGGCGCGACCTGCCTGGCACCGGAAGAACGCTACTGCCTGCTGTCCCTGTCGAACGGCGGCAAGGACGCGGTGACGATCCGCGAGTTCGACAGCGTCACCAAGACCTTCGTCGAGGGCGGGATTTCGTTGCCCGAATCCAAGGGCGGCGCCAGCTGGATCGACAAGGACACCCTGCTGATCTCGCGCGATTTCGGCCAAGGCTCGCTGACGGACTCGGGCTATCCGCGCACCGTGCGCCTGATGAAGCGCGGCCAGAGCGTCGATCAGGCGGTCGAGGTCTTCGCCGGGCAGCAGACCGACGTCTCGGTTTCGGGCTATACCCTGCGCGACGCCGACGGCGCGGTGCAGGCCGTGCTGTTGAACCGGGGGATCAACTTCTATGAAAGCGAAACCTGGCGCCTGAACGCCGACGGCTCCACGACCCAGCTGCAACTGCCGCTCAAGTCCAACATCAACGCCCTGGTCGCCGGTCAGCTGGTGGTGACGACGGATCAGGACTGGACCGCGCCCTCGGGTCAGGAATTCAAGACCGGCGACGTCATCGCCTGGAACCTGCAAGCCTGGCTGGCTGATCCGAAGACGCCCGCCCGACTGGTCCTGCGTCCCGGCGAGCGCGAGGCGATCGAGGGCATCACCGCCACCCGCAACAAGCTGGTCGTGGCCCTTTATGAAAACGTGCGCGGCTCGGTCTATGTCTATGACCCGGCCGACTGGAGCCGCACGCGTCTGGACTTGCCGCAGAACGTCTCGGTCGGCGTCGGCTCGGCCTCGGAGCGCGACGACAAGATCTTCGTCAGCGTCACCGGCTATCTGAACCCGTCCAGCCTCTATCTGGCTGACGCGGCCACGGGCGCTGTCGCCCTGACCAAGGCCCTGCCCGCCAAGTTTGACGCCAGCGGCATGCGCGTCGATCAGTTCGAGGCCCGTTCGGCCGACGGCACGATGGTCCCCTATTTCGTCGTCCACAAGGACGCCATGGCGATGGACGGCTCGAACCCGACCCTGCTCTACGGCTACGGCGGCTTCCAGTCGTCGCTGCTGCCCGGCTATTCGCCGACGGTCGGCAAGCTGTGGCTGGAGCGTGGCGGCGTCTATGTCATCGCCAATACGCGCGGCGGCGGCGAGTTCGGACCGAAGTGGCACCAGGCGGCCCAGCAGGAAAACCGCCAGCGCGCCCACGAGGACTTCCAGGCCGTGGCCCAGGATCTGATCACGCGGGGGATCACCAGCCAGCCGCACCTCGGGATCATGGGCGGTTCGCAGGGCGGCCTGTTCATGG
Organism: Brevundimonas sp.; assembly: GCA_022712235.1. Lineage (GTDB taxonomy): Bacteria > Pseudomonadota > Alphaproteobacteria > Caulobacterales > Caulobacteraceae > Brevundimonas. Next base: position 12,226 of record JALAGW010000156.1, read on the forward strand.
GCGCCATGCTGACCCAGCGCCCGGACCTGATCAACGCGGCGGTCATCCAGGTGCCCCTGTTCGACATGTTGCGCTTCCACAAGCTGTTGGCCGGCGCCTCGTGGATCGGCGAATACGGCAACCCCGACATCCCCGAACAGCGCGCCTGGATCGAGGAATACTCGCCCTATCAGCGTCTGGCGGCGGGTCAGCCCTATCCCGAGGTCTTCATCCACACCTCGACCAAGGACGATCGCGTCCACCCCGGACACGCCCGCAAGGCGGCGGCCCGGATGGAGGAGCTGGGCTATCCGGTCCTCTTCTATGAAAACGTCGACGGCGGCCACGCGGCCGGCGCCAACCTGCGCGAAACGGCCCGCCGCATCGCGCTGGAATACACCTATCTGACGCGTCGCCTGATGGACGAACCGGCGCAACGGTAACCCTTGCCCGCTCATCCCCGCGGAGGCGGGGACCCAGGTTTGAACCGCGCGCTCAGACCTGGGCCATGGGCGAAAACTTTGACGGCGGCTTATCAGGCCAAAGCACTGGGTCCCCGCCTCCGCGGGGATGAGCGGAGTGAAGTCATGAAAACCTTGTTTCTTAGCGTCGCCCTGCCCGCGCTGATGTTGGCTGCGGCGCCCGCTTTGGCCGAGGGTTCTGCGGCCGATCCGACCGCCGCCGCCGCGACCAATCCGCCGCCGCACTTCCCGCGCGACCTGACGCCCGAGGGGGTCAAGGCCGCCGACGACCATCTGGCGCTGGAAGAGGTGGACGGGGCCGAGGCTCGGGCCTTCGTCGCCGCCGAGAACGCCAAGTCCCTGTCGGCCCTGACCGGCGACCGCCGCTATGAACCCTTCCGCCAGCAGGCCGAGGCCATCCTGACGGCCACCGACCGCATTCCCGGCGTCAGCTTCCTGGGCGAAGGCCTGGGCAACTTCTGGCAGGACGCCGCCAATCCCAAGGGCGTCTGGCGTCGCACGACCCTGACCTCCTATCGCACCGCCCAGCCCCAGTGGGAGACCCTGCTGGACATCGACGCCCTGGCCAAGGCCGAGGGCCGAGACTGGGTGTTCAAGGGCGCAGACTGCCTGGCCCCGGATGAGACTCGCTGCCTCATCAATCTGTCGGACGGCGGCAAGGACGCCGTGACGGTGCGCGAGTTCGACCTGACGACGAAAACCTTCGTGGACGGCGGCTTCGTCATCCCCGAGGGCAAGCACCGCATCAGCTGGCTGGATCGCGACACCCTGCTGATCGCCACCGACTTCGGTCCCGGCAGCCTGACAGAGTCGGGCTATCCCTACATCGTCAAATCCCTGACGCGCGGCCACCCGTTGGCTCACGCGACCGAGGTCTATCGCGGTCAACAGTCGGACGGCGGCTACGGCGTCAGCCCCATGGTCTTCCGGGACAAGGCCGGCGCGGTCGAGGCCGTCCTGTTCAGCCGTCCGCTGGACACCTTCCGCTCGGAGATCTGGCGTCTGGCGGACGGCAAGCCGATCAAGCTGAGCCTGCCGGAACGCGTCGCCGTCGAGGGCGTCATGGGCGGCAATCTGGTCTTTTCGCCGGACCAGGCCTGGACCTTTGACGGTCAAGACTATGCGGCGGGCTCGCTACTGTCCCTGCCGCTGGGAGTCCTGGGGCCGGTTCGCCTGGATATCGCCATCGGCGCCCAACGGGCGACCGTCTTCACCCCGACGCCGCGCCAGTCGCTGCAGAACGTCACCGTCCTGTCTGACAGCATCGTCGCCGTCATCGCCGACAATGTCGTGGGCACGCTGAAGCGCTTCACCCCCACGTCGAACGGTTGGACCGCGACCTCCATCGCTGTCCCCGCCAACAGCGCCGTGGGCCTGGGCGACAGCTCCAAGAGCAAGGGCCAGGTCTTCGTCTCGACCCAGGGCTTCCTGACGCCGCCGACCCTCAGCCTGGCCGACGTCTCCACCGGCGCCCTGACCGAACTGAAGGCGGCCCCGGCCAAGTTCGACGCCTCGACCCATGTGGTCGAGCAGTTCGAGGCGACTTCGACCGACGGGACCAAGATTCCCTACTTCGTCACCCGCCCGCGCGATCTGGCGATGGACGGGACCGGCCCGACCATTCTGTTCGGTTACGGCGGCTTCCAGGCCAGCTTCCCGCCCGCCTACAAGCCCGAGATGGGCAAGCTGTGGCTCGAGAACGGCGGCGTCTTCGTTCAGGCCAACATCCGCGGCGGGGGCGAGTTCGGCCCCGGCTGGCACCAGGCGGCCCTGCGCGAGAACCGCCAGCGCGCCTTCGACGACTTCGCCGCCGTAGCTCGCGATCTGGAGCAGCGCCGCATCACCAGCCCGCGCCACCTGGGCATCTATGGCCGCTCGAACGGCGGGGTCCTGACCTCGGTGTCGATCACCCAGCACCCGGAACTGTTCAATGCGGCGGTGATCGAAAGCCCGCTGATCGACATGCTGCGCTATCAGGACCTGCCGGCCGGCGCCTCGTGGATCGGCGAATACGGCGACCCGCGCATCCCCGGCGACGCCGCCTTCATCGCCCGCTACTCGGCCTATCAGCAGCTGCGGCCTGAGGTGAAGTATCCGCGCGTCTATATCACCACCAATACGCGCGACGACCGGGTCCACCCCGGCCATGCCCGCAAGTTCGCGGCGCGTCTGGGCGATCAGGGCCACGACCACCTCTATTACGAGGACACGGCCGGCGGTCACTCCAACGACGCCGACCCGGTCGCCAACGCCCGCCGCTGGGCGCGGCACTACGTCTATCTCAGCCAGCAACTGATGGATTGAACCGGTGCGTCATCCCGGAAGCGGCCTCGGGCAGCCAGGGGGCGATAGGCCAATGAATGGGTGAGGCTCTTGCCGCTCACGGTTTTATGAGCGGCGCGGATGGATCGAAGGGTTAGGATCGCGGCCATGAAGGCAAGGGGTCTGATCAAGAGCGGTCTGCTCGTCGCGACGCTCATCGGCGTCGGTGCGGCGGCCCAGGCGCACGAGCGCGACGCCTCGGTCCAGCCGGTGGTGGTCGAGCTGTTCACCGCCCAGGGCTGCTCCGGCTGTCCTGACGCCAACCGCACCCTGGAGGCCGTGGCGAGCGAGCGGGGAGTCATCGCCCTGACCTATGGCGTCGACTACTGGGACTATCTCGGCTGGTCCGATACCTTCGCCAAGCCCGAGTTCGCCGCGCGTCAGCAGGCCTATCGTCAAGCGCTCAGGTTGAGGAACGTCTCGACGCCCCAGGTGGTGATCGACGGCCGTCGCCATCTGTCGGGCGCCCGCTCGCCCGAACTTCAGGCCGCCATCGACGCCGAAGCGGCTGCGCGCCTGCATCCGCCCGAGATCGAATTCCGCGAAACCGGCGACCGCGTCGGCGTCGGTTCCGGTCGTCCGCCCGTCGGCGGGGCCGAGGTCATGGCCGTGGTCTATCAGCCGGGCCTGCAGACCGTCGAGGTGCGTCAGGGCGACAACCGGGGCCAAGCCGTGCGCCACGTCAATGTGGTGCGCGAAGTGAAGCGTCTGGGCGACTGGAACGGCCGCCCGGTCCTGTTCGCCCTTCCGGCGGATTCCGCCTCAGAAGACAATGTCGTAGTTCTGCTTCAGGCCAAGACGGATCGACGCATCCTCTCGGCCGCCCGTCGCGCGGAACCGGCGCGCGATTGAACCGCTGACCGAAAGGGGCTAAAGGCCCGCCGCTCTTGATGGGCGCGCCGCTCCGCGCGACCCGGAGGTTACGCATGGCCGGGGATACGCCCCGCGGCGACGCCGAGACGTCCGCCGCAAACGCTTCCGAACAACCGAACGCCGGGACTCCCTCTCCGCAGGGTCACGGCAAGGCGACGCATCGCGCGCTGATCCTGGGCGCCATCGGCGTGGTCTTCGGCGACATCGGCACCAGCCCGATCTACGCCCTGCGCGAGGCCATCGGCCACGCCCAGAAGGGCGTCGGCGGCGAGCTGGCCGTCATCGGCGTGGTCTCCCTGGCCTTCTGGGCCCTGATGGTCGTCGTGACGTTCAAATACGTCATGTTCCTGATGCGGGCGGACAACAAGGGCGAGGGCGGCACCCTGTCGCTGATGGCCCTGGCCCAGCACGCGGTGGGTCGGCGCAGCGCCTGGCTCTTCATCCTCGGCGTCTGCGGCGCGGCGCTGTTTTACAGCGACGGCGTCATCACACCCGCCATCTCGGTGCTCTCGGCCGTCGAGGGCCTGAAGGACGCGCCGGGCCTGAACGGCGAACTGGATCCCTTCATCCTGCCGATCTCGGCGGGCATCCTGATCGCCCTCTTCCTGGTCCAGTCGCGCGGCACCGCCGGCCTGGCCAAGTTCTTCGGCCCTATCACCGCCGTCTGGTTCCTCAGCCTGGGCGTCCTGGGCCTGACCCACATCTTCGACGACATCTCGATCCTGCGCGCCCTGTCGCCGATCTACGGGATTGAGCTGCTGCTCAAGGACGGCTTCCTGGGCTTCGTCATCCTGGGCAGCGTCTTCCTGGCCGTGACGGGAGCCGAGGCCCTCTATGCGGACATGGGCCATTTCGGCAAGGCGCCGATCCGCCAGGGCTGGCTCTTTGTCGTCCTGCCCTGCCTGACGCTGAACTATCTGGGCCAGGGCGCCTTCCTGCTGGACAACCCCGGCGCGGCGGACAACCCGTTCTGGAACATGGTGCCGCAGATGATCTACTGGCCCATGCTGATCCTGGCCACGGCGGCCACGGTCATCGCCAGTCAGGCGGTCATCACCGGCGCCTTCTCGGTGACGCAGCAGGCGGTCCAGCTGGGCCTCCTGCCCCGCATCGACATCCGCAACACCTCCGAGACCCTGGCCGGCCAGATCTATGTCCCGGCGGTCAACAGCCTGCTGATGATCGGCGTCCTCTTCCTGCTGCTGACCTTCCAGTCGTCGCACAACCTGACGGCGGCCTATGGCGTGGCCGTCACCGGCACCATGCTGGTCAACACCCTGATGTCCTTCTCGGTGGTGACCAAGAAGTGGCGCTGGCCCCTGTGGGCGGTGCTGGGGGTCCTGATCCCCTTCGGCTTCATCGACGCGGTCTTCCTGACCTCCAACCTGCTCAAGATCCCGGACGGCGCCTGGATGCCCCTGGTGATGGGCGGCGGTCTGGTGCTGATCATGTGGACCTGGGTGCGCGGCACCCAGATCCTGACCGAGAAGACCCGCAAGGACAGCCTGCCCCTGCATGACCTGATCGAGATGTTGAAGGCGCGCCCGCCGCATCGCGCGCCCGGCACGGCGATCTTCCTGACCTCGGACCCCGAGGTCGCGCCGGTGGCCCTGATGCACAATCTCAAGCACAACAAGGTGCTGCACGAGAAGAACGTCATCCTGACGGTCCACACCGCCGACCGGCCGCGCGTCGCCGACAGCCATCGCGTGACGATGGAGCCGATCAGCGACGACTTCAAACGCCTGACCATCACCTACGGCTTCATGGAGACGCCGAACGTGCCGCGCGCCCTGGGCCTGTGCCGCAAACAAGGTTTGAAGTTCGACATCATGTCGACCAGCTTCTTCCTCGGCCGTCGCTCGGTGGTGCCCTCGGCGCGTCAGGGCATGCCCCTGTGGCAGGACAAGCTGTTCATCTTCCTGATGCGCAACGCGGCCAATCCGACCGATTTCTTCCATATTCCGCCCGGCCGCGTGGTCGAACTGGGCACACAGGTCTCCGTATGAGTGGTGGAACCCCCAAGGGTAAAAGTTCGGCCGCGCGCGGTCGTCGCATGGCTGAAAAGGCCCGCCCGCGTCGCGAGGCCAAGCCCCAGGTCGTGGCCGACGACCCCCACGCCGACATCGGCGTCGAGGCGCGCCTGGTCGCCGGCGTCCTGCTGAACGCGGCGCTGGAGAAGCGCACGGGCCTGGACGAAGCCCTCGGTCAATCCCCGGCCAAGGACCTGGCCGGTCCCGACCGCGCCTTCGCCCGCGCCGTGGCCATGGCCGCCTTGCGCCGTCTGGGCGAGATCGACCAGATCCTGGACCGTCGTTTGCAGAAGGCGCCGCCGGCCCCGGTGCGCACCATCCTGCGCGTCGCCCTGGCCCAGACCCTGGTGCTGGGCACGCCCGCCTTCGCCGCCGTCTCGACCGCCGTGAAACTGGCCGAGCGCGACGCCAAGACCCGCCCCTACAAGAACCTGGTCAACGCCGTCCTGCGCGGCGTCGATCGCGACGGTCCCGGCCTGACGACGGCGGAATCCAACCTGCCCGACTGGCTGGCCGCGCGCTGGAAGGCCACCTATGGCGAGGCCGCCCTGCTGGGGTTGGCCCTGGCCACCCGCGAGGAACCCGCCACCGACCTCAGCGCCAAGCCTTCGGTCGATCTGGCCGCCCTGGCCCAGGACGTCGAGGGCGAGGTCCTGCCCGGCGGCACGGTCCGCACCGGCAAGCGCGGCGACGTGGCCGGTTGGCCCGGCTTCGAGGCCGGCGACTGGTGGGTGCAGGACGCCGCCGCCGCCATCCCCGCGCGCCTGCTGGGCGCCAAGGCCGGCGAAACCGTGCTGGACATGTGCGCCGCCCCCGGCGGCAAGACCCTGCAACTGGCCACGACGGGCGCGGAGGTCACAGCCCTGGACCGCTCGCCGGCCCGCCTGAAGCGCCTGAAACAGAATTTCGACCGCACCGGCCTGCCGGTCGAGGTCGTCGCCGTTCCCGCCGAGGACTGGGAGGATGCGCGCACCTTCGACGCCGTCCTGCTGGATGCGCCCTGCACCGCCACCGGCACCTATCGCCGCAACCCCGAAGTGCTGCGCGCCACCCGTCCCGCCGAGGTCGCCAAGCTGGCCGATGTGCAGCACCGTCTGCTGGACGTGGCGGCGACCAAGGTGAAGCCGGGCGGCCGTCTGGTCTATTGCGTCTGCTCGCTGGAACGCGAGGAGGGCGAGACCCAGGTGATCGCCTTCCTGCGCCGCAACCCGGCCTTCCGCACGGCGCCCGCCGTCCCGGCCGAGATCGGCGCCCCGGACGAGGCCCTGACGGCCGAAGGCTGGCTGCGCATCCTGCCCTCGCAATGGGCCGAACGCGGCGGCGTGGACGGCTTCTTCGCGGCCAGGCTGGAGCGGATCGCCGACTAGGAGACGGTTCCGGCGTAGAGGCCTATGGCCGCCACGAGAGTGGAGCCGAGCAGTCCGATGACGGCGATGGCTGCTGTCAGGATCACCGCCTTGACGACGCCGAGGAGCGTGGACCGATACCATCGGCCTCGCCCCATCCGCAGGAAGGCGACCAGGCCGAGGACCGCCATGGTCAGGCTGGCCAGAAGCGCCAGCGGGCCTGTGCCGTAAATGAACCAGGCTATGGGCAGCAGCGGCACGGTCCAGGCGTTCAGATAGGCGCAGGCGGCGCGGAAGCCGCGACGCCAGCCCAGCCTCTCCGGGTCCCACCAGCGCAGAAGAGGCGTGGCGGCGACGACATAGAAGGTCGCCAGAAGCGGAACCGTGATCAGGCTCATCCAGCCGTCGGCGTCGGCGATAAAGGCGTCGCGGGTCTTGCCGGAGGCTTCAATCGCGGGGAGCAGGACCTCGGGCGGCAAGCCGCGCAGCAGGTTGGCTGATCCGCCGTTGAGGAACTGGATCAGCATGAGGACGCCGTTCAGCGCCAGATAGAGACGCAAGGGGCGAGCGTAGCGGCCGGCGGCCGTCGCGCCCTGCGTCATCCAGGCCTCCAGCACATGACGGGGACGCAGCAGCAGGTCTCTGACGGTGCGAAGGTCGGTCGAGCCGACGCCGAGCGCGTCCTCCGACAGATCGTCGATGGTCTGCGCCCGCGCCGAACGGGTGTTGTCGTGGTCGGTCATCTCGCGTCCCCTGCCCCGTCTGGATCGCATTGCGGCGCGATCAGGGCAAGGGCGGCGCTAGTCCTCGTCCTCGATGGCGTGGATCTGGTCGTCGTCCAGGCCCAGGTGGTGGCCGATCTCGTGGATCAGGACATGGGCGATGATCTCGGCCAGGCCGACGTCGCCGCGTTCGCACCATTCATCCAGGATCGGGCGGCGATAGAGGAAGATGCGCGAGGGTTCGGCCGCCGGGCCCATGGCGTCGCGCTCGCCGATGTGAACGCCGGAATAGAGGCCGGTCAGTTCGAACGGGTCCTCGATCTCCAGGTCGGCCAGGGTGTCCTCGTCCGCGAAGTCGTCGACGCGGATGACCACCTCGCCGGCCGCCTGGCGGAACATTTCAGGCAGGGCGGCGAAGGCGGCTTCGGCCAGGCGGGCGAAGTCGTCGAGCGAGGGGGCGGGCTGGTCGTTCCACGCCGGGTTCGGGGTCTGGGTCATGCTTCCGGTATCGCCTCGCGACACGCGCGCCGCAATCCGTCGTCTCGCCGCATCGCAATCGCTGCAATCAGGGTATGGTAAACGCGAATCGGTCCGACGCCCGCGCGGCGCGGGTCCGGCGACAGACGGGTTTCTTGGGGAAGGCATGGCCGAGGCCGACATCGCCTATGTGGCCACCGCGGGTGCGGCGGGGCTGGCGCTGGCGATCAGCGCCTGGGCCTGGCGGCTGCGCAAGCGTCTGGGCGCGCGCGAGACCGAGGTCGAGACCTGGCTGTCCGGGGAACGCGCCCACGCCGCCGCCTGCGAGGGCGCGCTCAACGTCTTCGACGACGTGCGCCTGGCCCTGACGCCCGAGGGGGCGGCCCAGTCGGTGTTCGGCGCGCCCGAGGCCCTGGCGGTGCTCGCCCCCGGTCGCGAGGGGGCGGCGGCGGCCGAGGCGATTGTCGCGGCGCTGAACGCCTCTCACACCGGGCACATGGAGGGGCTGGTCCAGCGCGGCGAGCCGTTCGAGACCTTGCTGGAAACCGCCGATGGCGCCTGGACGGTCGAAGGCCGCGCCCTGGGCGGCTCGGCCTGGCTGCGCCTGTCGAAGCTGGGCGGGGCCGAAACCGCCGCCGACGCCGGCCTGGGCGCCCTGACCGAGGCCTCGCCGGCCCCGACCTGGGTGGTCGACGGCGCCGGTCAACTGATCTGGGCCAACAAGGCCTGGCTGACCGAGACCAGGGCCGAAACCCTGGCCGAGGCGCATGAGGCGGGGCTGAGCTTCGATCGCGGAGCCGACCTGATCGTGGCCGAGGCCTCGCGCCTGAACGCCCGTCAGGAGGGCTTCCGCTGGGTGTCGTCGGACGGTCGGCGCAAGGCCTGGCGCATCCTGGCCGAGCCTCTGGCCGGCGGTCGCGGGGCCGTCATCGCCTTCGCCATCGACATGACCGAGGCCGAGGAGACGCGCGACACCCTGCGGCGTCACGTCGAGGCCCATGACGAGACCCTGAACCACCTGGCAGACGCCGTGGCCATCTTTGGCCCGGCCAAGCGGCTGGCCTTCCACAACACCGCCTTCCAGCAACTGTTCAACATCGACCCGGCCTGGCTGGACGAGCGCCCGACCCACGCGGAACTGCTGGACCGCCTGCGCCAGAAGCGCCAGCTGCCCGAGGTCATCGACTACGCCGGGTGGAAGGCGCAGGAGCTGGAATTCTACGGCGCCGCCCAGGCCGCGCCGGACGACAGCTGGTCCTTGCCCGACGGGCGGACCCTGCGCGTGGTGCGTCAGCCCCACCCCCTGGGCGGCATCCTGCTGATCTTCTCGGACATCACCGACGAGCTGCAACTGCGCAGCCGCTACAACGCCCAGATTCAGGTCCAGACCGCGACCCTGGACAAGCTGAACGACGCCGTCGCCGTCTTTGGCTCGGACGGCCGGCTGCGGCTCAACAACGACGCCTTCGAGATCTTCTGGGGCGTTTCGGCCGAGACGCTGGCCGAGGCCGGGGACTTCGACGCCGTGGCCGCCCTGTGCCGTCCGGTGCTGGACGACGCCGCCCTGTGGCTGGGGCTGAAGGCCCGCGTCGCCGACCCCGATCCCGAAAGCCGCGTGCCGATTTCCGGCGAGGCTCGCACCGACGACGGCCGCGTGGTGGCCTGGCAGACCCGCCCCCTGCCCGACGGCGCCACCCTGGTCGCTTTCTCCGACGTCACCGCGCGGCGCGAGCTGGAGCAGGCCCTGGCGGCCAAGGAGGCGGCCCTGGCGGAAAGTCAGGCCCTGAAACGCGAGTTCGTCGGCAGCGTCTCCTATGAACTGCGCACGCCCCTGACGACCATCGTCGGCTATTCGGAGCTGCTGGAAGCCATGGGCGACCTGCCCGAGCGCAGCCGTCAGCACGCCGGAGCCATCCGCGTCGCCGCCAGCCACCTGGCCCGCTCCATCGACGACGTTCTCGACATGGCCCAGATCGACGCAGGCGAGATGGAGCTGACGCTCGGCGACATGCGCGTCTGCGACCTGCTGGAGGCCTGCGCCGACAAGGTCCGGGCCAAGGTCGAGGGCCGTGGCGCCGTCCTGACCGTCGCCTGCCCTCCCCGGCTCAAGCCGGTCCGCGCCGACGCCCGCCGCATCGGCCAGGCGGTCGATCACCTGCTGGAGAACGCCTGTCGCGCCGTGTCCGAAGGCGGAGCCGTGACCCTGACCGCCGAGGTCGGCGCGGGCGAGGTGCGCATCCGCGTCGAGGACACCGGACGCGGCATCCCCTATCACCTGCAGGCCCACGTTTTCGACCGCTTCGTGCGGCGCGAGCGCGGTGGGCCGGGCGTGGCCCTGGCCCTGGTCAAGGCCCTGGTCGAGCTGCACGGCGGCTGGGCCGAGGTCCAGTCCGAACCGGGCAAGGGCGCGGCCTTCATCCTGCACCTGCCGGTCGAGGCCACAGCGCCGACGGCGGCCCCGGAACTGCTGCTGGGCTGATGTTTCGCCCATGTCGTGCTAGAGGGCCTGTCCAAGCCCTCTAGGACGCCCCATGGCCGACACGACCCGCCCCCTGCTCAAGACCGCCATCATCTATGATTTCGACGGCACCCTGGCGCGGGGCAATATGCAGGAGGTCAGCTTCATCCCCTCGATCGGGATGACGCCGGCCCAGTTCTGGAACGAGACCGTCCGCCCACGGACCATCGCCTCAGACGGCGACGGCATCCTGATGTACATGCAGATGATGCTGCTGGCCGCGCGCGAGCAGGGCAATCCCGTCACGCGCCAGACGCTTCAGGACCATGGCCGCGACGTGGCCCTGTTCGAAGGTCTGCGGGATCGCAGCTGGTTCGACCGGATGAACGCCTTCGGCGCCCAGTACGGTCTGGAAATCGAGCACTACATCATCTCCGCAGGGCTCGAGGAGATGATCCAGGGCTGCCCCATCGCCGAGGCCTTCACCCACATCTTCGCCTCGAAGTACGCCTATGACGACAACGAGGTCGCCGTCTGGCCCGCCGTCGGCGTCAACTACACCACCAAGACCCAGTACCTGTTCCGCATCAACAAGGGCGTGCACAACCACTGGGACGATGAACGCATCAACCGTTTCATCCCCGACGAGGAGCGCCCGATCCCGTTCGACCGGATGATCTTCCTCGGCGACGGCGACACCGATGTGCCGACCATGAAGATGATGCACACCAAGGGCGGCTTCTCCATCGCCGTCTATGACCCCGACAACACCCCGCGCGATCACAACAAGATCCATCGCCTGATCTCGGAAGACCGGGTCAACTTCGTCGCCGAGGGCGACTATCGCGAGCGCACGCCGGTCCACCTGATCGTCAAGGGCCTGATCGGCCGCATCGCCGTCACCTACGG
>JALAGW010000157.1 GCA_022712235.1 Brevundimonas sp.
TCCAGGTCCTGCAGCACGGGCTGGATGGAGCGGACGACGAAGGGCAGGCCGACGAAGATCATGGCCACGACCACGCCGACGGGCGTGTAGGCAATTTTGATGCCCAGCGGCGCCAGCAGGCCGCCGACCGGTCCGTTCTGGGCGTAGAGGGCGGTCAGGGCGATGCCCGCCACGGCGGTCGGCAGGGCGAACGGCAGGTCGATCACAGCGTCAGCCAGCCGCTTGCCGGGGAAGTCGTAGCGGGTCAGCACCCAGGCCAGCAGGCCGCCCATCACGGCGTTGACCGCGGCGGCGACGGCGGCGGCGATGAAGCTGAGCCTCAGGGCCGCCTGGGCGCGCGGCGAGGTGATGGCCGCGATGACGCCGTCCAGCCCGTTCTCCCACGGCCGGATCGCCAGGGCGGCCAGGGGGATGAGGACGAACAGCGACAGATAGGCCAGGGTGAACCCTAACGAGAGGGAGAAGCCGGGCAGGGGGCTGTGCGCCTTCCAGACTGTGGGACCGGCTTGTCGGGTCATGGTCGTCGGCCGGGTTGATAGATCTGATCGAAGACGCCGCCGTCGGCGAAATGACGCTTCTGCGCCGCGCTCCAGCCGCCGAAGTCGGATATGTCGGCCAGGATCAGGTAGGGAAAACGGTCAGCGAAGCGCGCCGAGACGGCTGGGTTGCGCGGGCGATAGTAGTGCTCGGCCGCCAGGACCTGGGCCGGTTCATCATAGAGCTGGGCCAGATAGGCCTCGGCGCGATCGCGTGTGCCCTTATGGTCCACGATCTTGTCGATCATCGCCACCGGCGGTTCGGCCAGGATGGAGAAGGGCGGGGCGACGATGTCGACCTGATCCGGACCCAGTTCGCGCGCAGCCAGGAAGGCCTCGTTCTCCCAGGCCAGCAGGACGTCGCCGATGCCGCGCTGGACGAAGGTTGTGGTCGATCCGCGCGCGCCCGTGTCCAGAACCGGCACGCGACGGAACAGGTCGGAGACGAAGGCTTGCGCCGACTGTTCCGTCCCGCCCGGACGGCGCAGGGCGTCGGCCCAGGCCGCCAGATAGTTCCAGCGCGCCCCGCCCGAGGTCTTGGGATTGGGCGTGATGACCTCGACGCCCGGCTTCAGCAGGTCGGGCCAGTCGCGGATGCCTTTCGGATTTCCCTTGCGGACCAGAAACACGATGGTCGAAGTGTAGGGGGCGGCGTTGTTCGGCAGGCGGGTTTGCCAGTCGGCGGCGATCAGACCGCGCGCGGCGATCTCGTCGATGTCGGACGCCAGGGCCAGGGTGACGACGTCGCCGGGCAGGCCGTCGATGACGGCGCGGGCCTGCTTGCCCGATCCGCCGTGCGACTGTTCGACGGCGAAAGGCGCCCCGCCGTCTGCCTGCCAACGCGCCAGGAAGGCCGTGTTGTAGGCGCGATAGAACTCGCGTGTAGGATCATAGGAGACGTTGAGCAGGGCCGATTGGGCGCCCTTGTTCTGGGTGCAGCCGCTGAGCGCCAGAGCGCTCAAGGGGAGAGCTCCGGCGCCGAGTAGAAGCCCGCGTCGGTCCAGGGTGAAGTCTCCCATCACGCCAACTCCCGCACATCTTCGGCGATCCATTGCGGGGTCGGCAGGCCCTTGCTGCGCAGGAAGGCCGGATTGAACAGGCGCGAGGCGTAGCGCGCGCCGGGATCGCACAGGACGGTGATGATGGTCTTGCCCGGCCCGAGGTCGCGCGCCAGTCGCACGGCGCCGGCCAGATTGACCCCCGATGACCCGCCCAGCGACAGACCTTCGTGGGTCACGAGATCGAACAGAATGGGCAGGAATTCAGCGTCCTCCACCCGATAGGAGAAGTCGGGCGTGAAGCCGTCCAGGTTGCCGGTGATGCGGGCCACGCCGATGCCCTCGGTGATCGAACTGCCCTCGCCGGTCATCTGACCCTTAGTGAACCAGTTGAACAGGGCTGCGCCCGCCGGGTCGGCCAGACCGATCTTCACCGCCGGATTGCGCTCGCGCAGGAAGGCCGCGACGCCGGCCAGGGTGCCGCCGCTGCCGACGGCGCTGATGAAGGCGTCGACCTTGCCCTGGGTCTGCGCCCAGATCTCGGCGGCGGTGCCCTCATAGTGGGCGGCGCGGTTGGCGGTATTGTCGAACTGATTGGCCCAGAAGGCGCCGTTCGGTTCGCTGAGGTTCAGCTTGCGCGCCACTTCTTCGGAATAGTGGACGAAGTGGTTGGGGCTGGAGAAGGGCGCGGCGTCCACCTCGATCAGGCGCGCGCCCAGAGCCCGGATGGCCAGCTTCTTTTCCTCGGACTGGGTGCGCGGCATGACGATGACCACGCGGTGGCCCAGCGCCGCCCCGACCAGGGCCAGCCCGATGCCCGTATTGCCCGCGGTCCCTTCGACGATCACGCCGCCAGGGCGCAGCGCCCCCGAGGCCTTGGCCTTCTGCACAATGGACAGGGCGGCCCGGTCCTTGATGGACTGGCCGGGATTGAGGAACTCGGCCTTGCCCAGGATCTCGCAGCCGGTGGCGTCGGACAGGTGGTTCAGACGGATCAGCGGCGTGTCGCCGATAAGGTTGACGATGCTGGAGATGGACACGGTATGTCTCTGGATCAGGTCTTGGATGGGATCGGGCGAGTCGAGGCGACGAACGAGCGTCAACAGGCAGGGATCAGCACTCGCGCGTGGATGCCGCACTCGGTTTTCTCCTGGCCCGCCCAGCGACCGTCGCGAGCGTCCTCGTCGGGCTCGACTGCGCGGGTGCAGGGCCAGCAGCCGATGGAGGGGTAGCCCTGCTCGACCAAAGGATGACGGGGCAGTTGGTGATCGCGCAGCCAGGCCTCGATCCTCTGGACCGACCACTTGGCCAGAGGATTGACCGTCAGCACGCCGCCGATGGCCTCGAACGGCATGAGGTCGGCGCGCTGTCGGTTCTGGTAGCGTTTACGCCCCGTAATTCGCGTGTCGAACCCAGCCAAGGCCTGAGCCAGAGGCTGAACCTTGCGAACGGCGCAGCAGGCGTCGGGCGCGCTGCGCCACAGGTCGCTGCGCGGGTCGGCCTTGGACAGGGCGGCGGCGTCGGGGGCGATGTCGCGCACATCAGTCAGGCCGAGGTGGTCCGCCAAATCGCGGCGGTAGGCCAGGGTCTGGAAGAAGTGTTGACCAGTCTCGAGGAAGACGACCGGCAGGTCAGGCCGCACCCGCGAGATCAAGTGGAGCAGCACCGCCGCCTCTGCCCCGAAGGAGGAAATGACGGCGGCCTTTCGGCCCAGCGCCGGATCAAGCACCGCGCGAAGCAGGTCCTCCGCGTCAGCCTCGTCCCATTGGGCGTTCAGGCGCGCGGCCAGAGCGACGGCCGCATTCTGGGTCGGCGCGGCGTGACGCTGACGCCAGACCTGTCGGTCGTGGCCTGACGCAGGCTGATAGGCTGCGCTGAAGACCTGATCCATGCGCCGCCAGGGGGCGGCGTCGGCGCCAGGCGCCAGTTCAACGGCGTCAAAGCCGCAGCGGCGTAGATGCCGAACCTGATCGGGCAAGACCTTTCCCGCCGCGATCAATCGCCCCTGATAGCCCTGACCGCGCAGGATGGCGGCCAGCGAAAAGCCGCGCCCGTCGCGAAAGGTCTCGAACTCCAGGATCAGGCTGTCGTTGGCGACCGCCGCCGCGCGGATGTCCGCTTCGGGCGTCGAGACGGTCAGCCGGACTCCATCCTGGGTTTGCTCAAGCAACTGCATCGATCGGCTCATAGATGGCGGTGCGGAAGGGCTCGGCGCCGAGACGCCGGACCGTGTCGATAAACAGCTCGCCGTCGGTGCGGACCTCCAGATAGCGGTCCAGGGCGCGGGCGATGGCTGGGGCGACCTCGTTCGCAGGCAGGCTGCGGCCCACGATTTCGCCCAGGGCCGCCTGTTCGTCGGGCGAGCCGCCGACGGTGATCTGATAATATTCCTCGCCCTTGCGATCGACGCCGAGGACGCCGATGTGTCCGACGTGGTGGTGACCGCAGGCGTTGATGCAGCCGCTGATGTTGATACGCACCGGGCCGAGCTTTTCCTGCAGGTCGGCGTCGGCCAGCTGGCGCGACAGGGCCTGGGCCACGGGGATGGAGCGGGCGTTGGCCAGACTGCAGTAGTCCAGACCGGGGCAGGCGATGATGTCGGTGGCCAGGTCGGCGTTGGCGGTGGCCATTCTGGCCTCGCGCAGGCGGCTCCACACCGCGTGGGCGTCCTCCAGCCGGACGTGGGGCAGGACCAGGTTCTGCTCGTAGGAGGCGCGCACCTCGTCGAACGAGAAGCGCGCGGCCAGGTCGGCGACGACCTCCATCTGATCTGCCGTGACGTCGCCCGGCACACCGTCGATGGGCTTCAGCGAGACGATAATCGCGCCATAGCCGGCCTGCTTGTGCTCGCGCAGGTTGGAGCGGGTGAAGCGGGCGAACTCGGGGTTCAGGCGACGGGCGGCGTCATAGGCGGGGCTGATGATCGGCAGCGCCTCGAACGGCGGCGGGGTGAAGTAGGCCTGGATGCGGGCCAGTTCTTCGTCGGGAATGCGCAGGTCTTCCTGGCGCAGGATGGCGTATTGGCGCTCGACCTCCTCGCGGAAGGCGTCGATGCCGATGGCGGCGACCAGGATCTTGATCCGCGCCTTGTGGATGTTGTCGCGTCGTCCCAGCAAATTGTAGGCGCGCAGGATGGCGGTCAGATAGGCCAGCAGGGACTGTCCCGGCA
>JALAGW010000158.1 GCA_022712235.1 Brevundimonas sp.
AAACTGATCCTCGTCGGCCAGATCGGCGGCGCCTTCGGCGTGAAGGGCGAGGTGCGCATCACCGCCTTCACCGCCGACCCCATGGCCCTGATGGCCTATCAGCCCCTGCTGAAGGCGGACGGGACCCCGGCCCTGACCCTGATCTCGGCGCGGCCGGACAAGGCGGGCGTGGTGGCCAGGGTCAAGGAGATCACCGTCAAGGAAGAGGCCGACGCCCTGCGCGGCCAGAAGCTGTTCGTGCCGCGCGATCGCCTGCCCGAGCCGGAGGAAGACGAATTCTATCTGGCCGATCTGGTCGGGCTGCAGGCGCGGGACCTGGACGACGTCGTCGTCGGCACGGTCAAGTCGGTGCAGAATTTCGGCGCCTCGGACATGCTGGAGATCGCGCCCAAGGAAGGCGGTCCGACCTGGTACCTGCCCTTCACGCGCGAGGCGGCGCCGGACCTGCGCATCGCCGAAGGCTGGCTGCGCATCGTGCGCCCGACCGAGGTGGATGAGCGCGACGAGGTCTGATCGACCGCTACCGATGCGGTGGCTATTGCGACGGGCGGTCAGGCTTCCAACATGGAGGGTTCAACCCGCCCGGAGCGCCCCATGGCCGACCTGTCCGCCTTTCCGATCACCCGCCAGTATCCGCCGGTTCATCCCGACCGGCTGCAGCTCTATTCCCTGCCGACCCCCAATGGCGTGAAGGTCTCCATCCTGCTGGAGGAGCTGGATCTGGCCTATGAGCCGCATCTGGTGGACATCGGCAAGAACGAGACCTGGACGCCGGACTATCTGTCGCTGAACCCCAACGGCAAGATCCCGGCCATCATCGATCCCGACGGTCCGGGCGGCCAGCCTCTGCCCCTGTTTGAGTCCGGCGCCATCCTGGTCTATCTGGCCGAGAAGACGGGGCGTTTCCTGCCCGCCGATCCGGCGGCGCGCTATGAGACCCTGCAGTGGGTCTTCTTCCAGATGGCCTCGATCGGTCCGATGTTCGGCCAGGTCGGCTTCTTCCACAAGTTCGCCGGGCGCGAGTATGAGGACAAGCGTCCGCGCGACCGCTACGTCGCCGAGTCGCGGCGTCTTCTGGGCGTGCTGGAAGGCCGTTTAGAGGGCCGGGAATGGATCATGGGCGAGGATTACACCATCGCCGACATCGCCAGCCTGGGCTGGGTGCGCAACCTGATCGGCTTCTATGAGGCGGGCGATCTGGTCGGCTTCGCCGACTTCCCGCGCGTGGCCGCCTGGCTGGAGCGGGGTCTGGCGCGACCGGCGGTGCAGCGGGGTCTGAACATCCCGGCGCGGTCGTAAGGCGAGGGTGCGGGGGCGGGCGAAGGCGCCGCGCCCCCGCGAAACTCAGACTTCTTCGGTCGGAGCGTCGCCGACGTACTTCTTGATCGACTCGATCGCGCGCTTGGCGCCCGACTTGTCGGAATAGCCCTCGGTCGAGAAGATGATCTCCGAATTGTACTTGAACCGGACGCGGAACTCGCCCGCCTTGTCCTGATAGACTTCGAACTTGTGCGCCATGATCGCCTCGCTCAGACGGCCGCCAGTCGGCCAAGCCTCAGGCTGTCACAGTCCCGCTGGGGACGGAAGGGCGAGAAATGTAAAACCGGGTCAGGGTCTGGTGCGAATCCAGCGCCGTGCGGCCAGGGCGACGAAGCCGACCGCCAGACCCCAGAAGGCCGAGCCGACCCCGAACAGGGCCACGCCCGACGCCGTGGCGGCGAAGGTCAGCACGGCCGCCTCCCGGTCCTCGGTCACGCCCATCATGCCCGTCAGCGACCCCGTCAGCGGGGCGATCAGGGCCAGGCCCGTGATGACCGCCAGCGCCCCCGTGGGCATGGCGATGAAGAGGCCCGCCAGAGGCGCCGCGAACAGGGCGACGACCAGATAGATCAGGCCGTAGAGAACGCCGACGGTCCAGCGTCGACCCTGATCGGGGTGGGCCTCGGGACCGGTGCAGATGGCGGCGGTGATGGCGGCCAGATTGACGCCGTGGGCGCCGAAGGGAGCCAGAAGGGTGCTGGTCAGACCGCCCCAGAAGATCAGTTTACCGGCAGGCGGGGCGTAGCCGGCGGCCCTCAGCACCACCAGACCGGGCAGGTTCTGCGAGGCCAGGCTCACCAGATAGAGCGGCAGGGCCAGGCTGATCGCCGCCTTCCAGTCAAAGGCGGGCATGACCGGCGACAACTCTCCGAACAGGCCGGTCCCGGCGGGCAGGCCGACCTGGCCGCGCAGGGCCAACACCAAGAAGGCGGCGACCAGAACCGCCGGCAGGGCCCAGGCGGCGGCGACGCGGCGCATGATGAGGAAGACCGCCAGCAGGCCCGCCGCCAGCGCCATGTCGGCGGGAAAGACCAGAAACAGTTTCAGACAGAAGGGCAGCAGCACGCCCGCCAGCATGGCCGAGGCGACGGCCGCCGGAATGCGCTCGGCCAGCCGTCCCAGGGCCGGGACCAGTCCGGTCAGCACCATCAGCAGCCCGGCGAGGACGAAGGCCCCGACAGCGGTGCTCCATCCCAGTCCCAGGGTCGAGGCCGCCAGCAGGGCCGCGCCCGGCGTCGACCAGGCCAGGACGACCGGCATCCTCAGCCGCCAGCTCAGCACCGCGCCGGGCAGGCCGATGCCGAGGCAGAGCGCGGTGACCATGGAGACGATCTGGGCGGGCGAGGCCCCCAGCGTCTGTCCCGCCTGAACGATCAGGGCCACCGTGCCGCCGAAGCCGATGACGGTCGCCACGGCGGCGGCACGGTGGCCC
>JALAGW010000159.1 GCA_022712235.1 Brevundimonas sp.
ATCGGGGTCAGCCTGGCCCTGCTGGGCGAGAATATCTGGCTGATCGCCGCCTGCATCGGCTTCACCACCTTCACCCTCGCCACGCTCGGCCTGCTGATCGGCAAGGCGGCGGGGACGCGGCTGGGCAAGGTCGTGGAACTGGTCGGCGGCTTCGCCCTGATCGCACTGGGCCTCAAGATTCTGCTGGAGCATCTGGGCGTGTTGGCGTTCTGAAGCTGGGCCTTGCATCACGGACGCGGCTGGCGGAACGTCCGTCGTCGGCTAGCCGTTAAGCCGCCAGTCGCAAGGAGACATCGTCATGCGCGCCGTCCTCGTCCTCGCCGCCTTCGTCGCTCCCCTGGCCCTCGGCGCCTGCGCCACCAGCCGGACGTCATCGACCTATCAGCAGGATCTCGACAAGCTTGAAGCGGAATGCACCACGCGCGGCGGCATCCTGTCGCCGAGCGGCGCCATGACAGGCCGACCGCAGACCGACTATGTGTGCAAGATCACCGGCGGCGCGACGCGTCTTCCGCAAAACTAGAAGCCCGCAGGAGGCAGGACCGCCATATCCGGAGAAGTCCGTGGTGGTTGGAGGCGGGATCGAACCGCCGACCTGTGGGTTATGAATCCACCGCTCTAACCATCTGAGCTACCCAACCCCTTACGGGATCTCGCGAAAGATCGTGACGACCGTGCAGCGCGAGAGGCGTGCGTATATCGCCGCCTTCCGTCGGGTTCAAGCCGCTTCGACACGGAAATCGCGCGAGGCGATCGGTCGCGGGCGGTTTCGGCTCGCGCGCGGCGCAGCGAGGCTTCATTCTGGAGGACGACATACAGCTGTTCTGGAGAGCCTCATGCGTCCGATCGTCCTCGCCGCGTCCGCCTCGCTTCTCGTCGTCACCGCCGCCTGCGGCGCCAATGGCCAGGATGCGCCAACCGCCCCTGGCGCACCCGTCGAGACCCGCCCCGCCAACAACCCGGATCAGAAGCCGGCCTTCGAGGGTCAGACCCGCGCGCCGGGCGTCCAGACCGCCGGAACCCTGCGCAACGAAACCATCGCCTCGGGCCTGGTC
This sequence comes from Brevundimonas sp., assembly GCA_022712235.1. GTDB lineage: Bacteria > Pseudomonadota > Alphaproteobacteria > Caulobacterales > Caulobacteraceae > Brevundimonas. Next base: position 1,056 of record JALAGW010000159.1, read on the forward strand.
CACCCCTGGGGCTTGGCCCTGCTGCCGGACGGCCAGTGGCTGGTGACGGAGAAGCCGGGTCGGATGCGGGTCGTCTCGGCCCAGGGCCAGGTCGGCTCGCCCATCGCCGGTCTGCCCGCCGTCTCTGCACGCGGTCAGGGCGGTCTGCTGGATGTCATTCTCAGCCCGACCTTCGCCCAGGACCGGATGATCTACTGGAGCTACGCCGAGCCCCGGGAAGGCGGCAACGCCACCTCGGTCGCGCGCGCCCGCCTGTCGGACGACCTGTCGAAGGTCGAAAACGTCCAGGTCATTTTCCGCGCCCTGCCCGTCTATGACGGCGACAAGCATTTCGGCTCGTCCCTGGCCTTCGCGCCGGACGGCAAGCTGTTCGTTACCCTGGGCGAACGCTCGGACAAGCCGATGCGGCCCCAGGCCCAGGACCTGGGCTCGCACATGGGCAAGACCATCCGCATCAACGCCGACGGCAGCGTCCCCTCCGACAACCCCTTCGTCGGGCAGGCAGGGGCGAAACCCGAGATCTGGTCCCTGGGCCACCGCAACATGCAGGGCGTCGCCGTCCAGCCGGGCACGGGCGCCATCTGGACCGTCGAACACGGCACGCGCGGCGGCGACGAGATCAATCTGGATCAGGCCGGCAAGAACTATGGCTGGCCCGGCGTCGCCTACGGCATCGAATACAACGGCCAGGCCATTCCCGAGGCCGTGACCGCCCGCGAAGGCACCGAGCAGCCGGTCTATTACTGGGACCCGGTGATCGCGCCCGGCGGCATGACCTTCTACAGCGGCGCCATGTTCCCCGGCTGGAACGGCAACCTGCTAGTCACCGGCCTGGGCGGCAAACAACTGGCGCGGCTGGTGCTGGAGAACAACCGCGTCGTCGGCGAGGAGCGCCTGCTGACGGGCCTGAACGAGCGCATCCGCGACGTGGCCGTGGCCGCCGACGGCGCCGTCTGGGTCGTCACCGACGAGGAAGACGGCAAGCTGGTCCGGCTGGCCAAGGAATAAGGTCCCTCTCTAACGCCCGCTCATCCCCGCGGAGGCGGGGACCCAGTCAGAGCGCCGATCAGGGAACTGTCCATCGGTCGAAACACCTCGAAGCCAAAGCACTGGGTCCCCGCCTCCGCGGGGATGAGCGGGTCGGGGTGTTTCATTCGATAGCGGGAGCGGCCGACGGCCTCACGCGCCTTGTTACTTGACGTTGACGTAAACGTCGGGTTTCTACGCACCAAGTTTCAATTCCAGACCCGTCCCTCAAGCAGCGAGGCGCCGCGCGCCGAGCGATAGGGACCCTAGAAGCAAGAGAGATCTTTCATGGCCGACGCCTACATCTACGACGCCGTGCGCACCCCGCGCGGCAAGGGCAAGAAGGACGGGTCCCTGCACGAGATCACCGCCCTGTCGCTGGCGACCCAGGTGCTGGAGGCGATCCGCGACCGCAACGGCCTCGACACCTCCAAGGTGGACGACGTCATCCTCGGCTGCGTCTCGCCGGTAGGCGAGCAGGGCGCCGACATCGCCCGCACCGCCGTGCTGAACGCGGGCTGGGCCCAGACGACGGCGGGCGTGCAGATCAACCGCTTCTGCGCCTCGGGTCTGGAGGCCGTGAACATGGCGGCCGCCAAGGTGAAGTCCGGCGAGGCCGACTTCGCCGTCGGCGGCGGCGTCGAGGCCATGAGCCGAGTGCCGATGGGCTCGGACGGCGGCGCCTGGCCGGTGGACCCGTCCAGCGCCTTCTCGACCTATTTCGTGCCGCAGGGCGTCTCGGCCGACATGATCGCCACCAAGTGGGGCTTCAGCCGCGCCGACGTGGACGCCTATTCGGTCGAGAGCCACAAGCGTTCGGCCCAGAGCTGGGCCGAAGGCCGCTTCAGCAAGTCGGTGGTGCCGGTTCTGGACCAACTGGGTCTGGTGCGCCTGGACCGCGATGAAACCATTCGTCCGACCACGGACATGCAGACGCTCGGCGCGCTGAACCCGTCCTTCGCCATGATGGGCGAGATGGCCTTCGACAGCGTGATCAACCAGCGCTACCCCGAAGTCGAGCGCGTCAACCATGTCCACACGCCGGGCAACTCCTCGGGCATCGTCGACGGTTCGGCGGGCGTCCTGATCGGCTCGCTGGAAGCCGGCAAGGCCTTGGGCCTGAAGCCGCGCGCCAAGATCCGCGGCGCCGCCTCGATCGGCTCGGAGCCGTCGATCATGCTGACCGGTCCGGAGTTCGTGACCAACAAGCTGCTGGGTCGTCTGGGCATGAAGTCGACCGACATCGACCTCTATGAGCTGAACGAGGCCTTCGCCGCCGTCGTCCTGCGCTACATGCAGGCGCTCGACATCCCGCACGACAAGATCAACGTCTGCGGCGGCGCCATCGCCATGGGCCACCCGCTCGGCGCCACCGGCGCCATGATCACCGGCGTGGTGCTGGACGAGCTGGAGCGCTCGGACAAGGAAACCGCCCTCATCACCCTGTGCATCGGCGGCGGCATGGGCACCGCCACCGTCATCGAACGCGTCTGATCCGGGAGCGACTGACCATGGAAAACTTCAAGATCGACATCGACGCCGACGGCGTCGCCCTGATCACCTTCGACGTCCCGGGACGTTCGATGAACACCCTGACCTCGTCCGTCATGGCCGAGATTCCGCAGTTGGTGGAACGCATCAAGACCGACGACGCCATCAAGGGCGCGGTCATCACCTCGGGCAAGGCTTCGGGCTTCTGCGCCGGCGCGGACCTCGGCGACATCGCCGGCGGCATGATCGGCGGCGCCAGCCTGCAGGACGCCTATGACGCGGGCTGGAAGATGAACGGCGCCCTGCGCGCGCTGGAGACCTGCGGCAAGCCGGTGGCCGCGGCCATCAACGGCCTGGCGCTGGGCGGCGGTCTGGAACTGACGCTGGCCTGCCACTACCGCGTGGTCGAGAACGACAACAAGATCCAGCTGGGCCTGCCCGAGATCAAGGTCGGCCTCTTCCCCGGCGGCGGCGGCACCCAGCGCCTGACGCGCCTGATCGGCGTCCAGCCCGCCATGATGGCCATGACCGAGGGCAAGTCCTTCCGCCCCAACGACGCCAAGGGCGCCGGCATCGTTCACGAGATCGCTGAAAAGGGTCAGTCGGTCGAGGCCGCCAAGACCTGGATCAAAAACGGGGGCAAGGCCGTCCAGCCGTGGGACGACAAGTCCTTCAAACTGCCCGGCGGCGGCCCCTACCACCCGGCCGGCATCCAGAACTTCCTGGTCGGCAACGCCATGATCCGCAAGCAGACCTACGGCAACTATCCCGCCGCTGCGAACCTGATGAAGGCCGTCTATGAGGGCGTTCAGGTCCCCATGGACGCAGCGCTGCGCATCGAGACCCGTTACTTCATCAAGACCCTGATGACGCCGCAGGCCCAGGCCATGATCCGCAGCCTGTTCCTGTCCAAGCAGGAGCTGGACAAGGGCGCGGTGCGCCCGGCGGGCGTGCCGAAATCGGACGCCAAGAAGGTCACGGTGCTGGGCGCCGGCATGATGGGCGCGGGCGTGGCCTATGTGCAGGTCATGGCCGGCATCGAGACCGTGCTGATCGACCAGAACCAGGAAGCCGCCGACAAGGGCAAGGCCCACGTCGAGGAGCTGCTGAAGAAGCGCCTGTCGCGCGGCCAGATGACCCAGGAGAAGTTCGACGCCACCCTGGCCCTGGTCACGGCGACGACGGACTATGACCTGATCAAGGGCTCGGACCTGGTCATCGAGGCCGTGTTCGAGAACCGCGAGATCAAGGCCGACGTGACCAGGCGCGCCGAGGCCCAGCTGGCCGAGGGCGCCGTGTTCGGCTCCAACACCTCGACCCTGCCGATCACCGGCCTGGCCGAGGCCTCCGTGCGGCCCGAGGACTTCATCGGCATCCACTTCTTCTCGCCCGTCGACAAGATGATGCTGGTCGAGATCATCCTGGGCGAGAAGACCGGCCCGGCCGCCATCGCCAAGGCCATCGACTATGTGCTGAAGATCAAGAAGACGCCGATCGTCGTCAATGACAGTCGCGGCTTCTACACCTCGCGCTGCTTCTCCACCTTCCTGATGGAAGGCATGGCCATGCTCGAGGAGGGCTATGCCCCGGCCCTGATCGACAACGTCGGCCGCATGACCGGCATGCCGCGCGGCCCGCTGGAGATGCACGACGACGTGGCTCTGGACCTGTCCTACAAGATCGCCAAGCAGACGGCGCTGGACCTGGGCGACGCCTATATCCCGTCCGAGGGCGCCGACATCGTCGCCAAGATGGTCGAGGGCGGTCGTTACGGGCGCAAGAACGGCAAGGGCTTCTACGACTATGACACCAAGCCCAAGACCCTGTGGGCGGGTCTGTCGGAGCTGGCTCCGGTCAAGTTCGACGACTCGACCCCGGAACTGGTCGAGGAGCTGAAGACGCGCCTGCTCTATCGTCAGGCCGTCGAGGTCGCCCGCTGCTGGGCCGAGGGCGTCATCGATGACCCGCGGGAAGCCGACCTGGGCGCCATCCTGGGCTGGGGCTTCGCCCCCTGGTCGGGCGGTCCGATCACCCTGATTGACCAGACCGGCCTCAAGGCCTTCGTCGAAACGGCTGACCGTCTGGCCGCTGCGTACGGCGACCGCTTCAAGGTCCCGGAGCTGCTGCGCGAGATGGCCGCCAAGGGCGAGACCTTCTACGGCCGCTTCGCCCCGGAGAAGAAGGCGGCCTGATCGGGCCGACTTCAGACTGAAACGGAAAGGGCGGCCTTCGCGGGCCGCCCTTTTTGTTGGGCGCTAGCTCTTGCGCTCCTCTTGCCGTCATCCCGGAAAGCGCGCAGCGCTTATCCGGGACCCAGGCGGGGGAAATGCCTGAGACGTCGCATAGATATCTGGCGCCTGGGTCCCGGCTCTCCGCTGCGCTGCGGCCGGGATGACGGATAGTTTGGCGGGGCTCAAACCCTCACCTGCTCCTGAACACCCGCGACGCCGCATATCCCGTCAGGGCCGCCAGGATGACGCACAGCACGCCATAGGACCACGGCCGCCGATGGGCGAACTCATAGATGTCGCGCTCCAGCCCGACCTTCTCGACCGTCAGTGTCAGGTTGGACACCGAGACCGGCGCGCCTTCCTGAAACAGCCAGACCTCGGCGTAGTATTTTCCGGTCGGGGCCACCGCCGGCAGTTCGACCTCGGCGCGGAACAGGCCCTTGTCGACGAACTGCACCCCGTCAGGATCGGTGTTGTAGAGCGCCGCCGCCTCCTTCAGCCGGATCACGGCGCGGCGCCAGTCGAGGTAGTTCTCGCCCAGACGGCTGACCACCACGTCGCGCACGCCATAGCGGGTGACGGTGCGGCTTTCCTGCGGCGCGTCGATGCGCAGGTGGTCGACGCCGACGCCCAGCCGCCGCAATTGGCCGAAGTCGGCGATGTCGCTCAGCGACCGGGTCGAGGCGGTCATGTAGAAGCCGGGCGCGCCCTCGAACAGGACCGGGCGGCTGTTCAGCCAGACGCCCATGTTGCGCGTCTTCTTGACCAGACGCACCGGCGCGTCGGGACCGCGCACCACCACCACCACGTCGGCGGGCGTATCGGTCGGGTTGAAGACCGCCCCGTAGAGAACGATGGAGGCGCCGCGGAAGCTGGAGTCGACCTTGACCTGGGCGTCGGTCAGGGCGGCGGCGACGCGCACCTCGCCCTCGGTGGCGACCGAGCGTTCGATCACTCCGGGCGGCGCCGAAACAACAATGGGCGCGGGTTCGGGCGGCAGGGCCTGGAACATCAGTCCGACACCCCCGGCGCCAGCAGGAAGAGATCGCTGGGCCGCACGAACAGCTCCAGCCCCATCTGGATGCCGACCAGCAGGACGATCAGACCCAGCGCCGCGCGCATCTCCTCGGCCCGGAACCGGCCCGACAGCCGCGCCCCGAACTGGGCTCCCACCACCCCGCCCAGCAGCAGGATGGTCGACAGGACGATGTCCACCGTCTGGTTGCGCCCGGCCTGCAGGATGGTGGTGATGGCCGTGGTGATGATGATCTGGAACAGGCTGGTCCCGACCACGACATTGGCCTTCATTCGCAGCACATAGAGCATGGCCGGCACCAGGATGAAGCCGCCCCCCACCCCCATGATGGCCGACAATATCCCGGCGAAGACGCCGAGGCCAAAGGGCGGAATGGCGCTGATGTAGAGGCCCGAGCGCGGGAAGCGCATGCGGAACGGCAAACCGTACAGCCACATGGGACGCCGGCGTTCCTTGCGCGGCGGGGTCTCGCCGCGCACCCGATGCAGGATCTGGGTCAGGCTTTCGTACAGCATCATGCTGCCGATGGCGCCGAGGAAGACCAGGTAGGAAACGGCCACCACCAGATCGGCCTGGCCCAGCAGGCGCAGGTAGCGGAACAGCTCGACCCCCGCGAGCGCGCCCAGAGCCCCGCCGACGGCCATGATTCCGCCGATACGGTAATCAACCGCCTTCATGCCCGAATAGCGGATCACGCCCGAGGTCGAAGAGGCGACGACATGGCTGGCCTGGCTGGCGACGGCCACGGTCGGCGGAATGCCCATGAAGACGAGGACGGGCGCCATCAGGAAGCCGCCGCCGATGCCGAACAGGCCCGAGACGAAGCCGACCAGCGCGCCCAGCATCACCAGGAACGGCCAGTTCACCGAAACCTCGGCGATCGGCAGGTAAATATCCACGGCACGCGCCTTCGGCTGGAAGGGAACGCAGAACAGCGCCGGAAAGGCGACTACAACCCGGTCTTAGCGGCGGCTGCGGCGAACCGCCACCCCCGCCGGGCCTTCATCCCGCGCGTCAGGCCAGAGGCGCGACCGTGAAGGCGTCGGCGGCTTCGCGGGCGACGCGGCGAGTCTCGGCCGAGGTCAGGGGCGTCAGCCGCTGCACCGCCGCCAGGGCCTGCTGGTCGCCGCGTCGGGCCGCGATCATGTACCACTTGAAGGCTTCGGTCGCATTGGGAGCCACGCCCTCGTCGCCCTTCTCGTACAGACGCGCCACATTGTACTGGCTGTCGACGCGACCGGCTTCGGCGGCTTTCTTGAGCCAGTTCAAGGCCTCGACGCGGTTCCGCGCGCCGCCTTCGCCGTCATACAGCTGCATGGCGTAATAGTGCATGGCCCGCGGCTCGCCGCCCTCGGCCGCGCGTCGCGCCCATGTCCGCGCCTCGACCGGATCAGGGGTCAGACCGGCGCCGCCTTCCTGATAGAGGCCCGCCAGACGCATCTGCGCCGGGCCATAGCCCAGATTGGCCGCGCGCTTGAGGGTTTCCAGACCGCTGTCGTCGCCGTTGTCGATCAACTGCACGCCGCGCGCATAGAGGGCCGCGCCTTCGCTCGCCGCCACGTCCGGCGACGGCACGGCCTCGGTCGGCGTCGCGTCGAGGGCCACGGCCGCGATCGGCGCCTCGGGCGTTCCCGCCGCCGGGGCCGCCCCGCCGGTCAGGGTCGCCATGTCGGGCAGGATCAGGCCCGAGCCTTCGGCCAGTTGCAGCGAGGCGTAACCGCCGCCCGTCGCCAGAGCCGCCACGGCCATGGCGCCCAGGGCCTTGCGCATGGTCGAGCCTTCCCGACCGGCCTGCTTGTCCAGACGTTCCTGCAGCTTGGACTTGCCGCCGCGCTTCAAACCAAAGCCCTTGCGCGGGGCCTCCTCCGCGCCGGTCATGGCGGCGCGCGCGGCGTCGAGGGTGTCGCGCGTGGAGGCTCGGCCTGCCGCCGCTCCAGCCTTCAGCGCGGCGGGGTCGATGAAGTCGATGTCGGCCGCGAAGCCGTCCTCGTCCTCGCCTGCGGGGCCGTCCACCAGCGGCGGCAAGCCGCCGACGGCGCCCTGATCGGGCTCGGCCAGGACATCGCTGACGTCGGCGCCGCCGAAATCATCGCCCGCCGATCCGGCGAACATCCGATCCGCGAAGTCGGGTTCGATCGCGTCAGCCGGTTCCGTCGCCGTCGCGCCGAAGCGGGCGCGTTCAGAGCTCGAGCCGAACAGGGCCGCCGGCGGCGCCTCAGGCTCCTCCGGCGGAACAAAGGCGTTCAGTTCGGCGTCCAGCGGGTCGGCGAAGACCGGCTCGGGATCACTGACCACAGGGCTGGGGAAGGGCGCGGCGTCCAGCACCCCGCCCAGGGTGTCCTCGGACCACAGATCGGCGACGGGATCGGCGAAGGCGGCGGCCCGCCAGTCGCCGCTTGCGCTCTCCGCCGGGCTCCACGGCGTCGGCTCCGGGCTTTCCAGCGGCGTCTCGCGGCGAGCCGGGCGGCTTCCGCGCTGCTCCATGCTGTCGCGGGCCTCGGCCAGAAGGCGCGCGGTGCGCTCCTCGCTCTGGCGCATCCGCTCGCCCAGTTCGCCCGAGGCGCGGTCGTGGCGTTGTTCGATCTTGTCGGTGTTTTCGGTCAGGCGGCGGCTGATGTCGTCCAACGCCTGCGCCGAACGACGCTCCGACTGGGCGATGCGTTCGGACAGACGATCAGAGATGCGCGTGATCTCGCCGCCCAGACGCTCCAGCGCCAGGGCGTGCTGATCGTCCGAGCGGGTAATGCGTTGATCCACGGCCTGGACGTGGCGTTGCATCTCGCGATCCAGCTTCTCGTTCAGCTCACGCCCCAGGGTCTGGCCAAGGGCCTCCAGGTCCGGCCCGGCGGCGCCGACCTCAACCGTCTCGACCCGCTGGTTCAGATTATGGGCGATGCGCAGGACCTCGCGCCCCATGGCCTCCACGGCGTCGGCCGAGCGTTGCTCGGCGGCGCGCGTCTGATCGCCGACGGCGGCCAGGGCGCGTTCGATGCGATCCACGCGGCTTTCGGTCTCGGCCACGTCGAGGCGACGCATCATCTCGACGCGGCTGCCCTCGACCTGACGCGTCAGGGTTTCGGCCAGCTTCTCGAAGCGGGAGGCCTCGCGCGCATGTTCCGGCTCGATCCGTCCCTCGGCGTCGCGCAGACGCTGATCCAGGGCGGCGAAGGATCGCTCCAGCCCCTTCAGGGCGTCCGAGGTCCGTTCCTGCGCCTCGTCCAGACGGACGCCGACCTGGGCCAGGACATCCGTGCCCGGACCGGGGCCGGCGGCCTTCTCGACCGCCTCCATCCGCGTCCGCAGGTCGCCGATGGTGTTGCGCTGACGTTCGTCCAGATCGAACAGGCGGCTGGAGACGGCGCCGAGCGCGGCGTCCAGTCGAGCAAAGCCTTCTTCGGTCCTGGGGCCGGTTTCCTGCTCGAAACGACGCAGGCGCTTGTGTCCTTCGCGCAGCTCGTCGGCGATGTCGTCGATGCGGCGGGCATAGCCCAGGCCGATCTCGTCCTGCTTCTCGAGACGGCGCACCAGACCGGCCACGGCCTGATCCACGCCCTGGATGGCGACGGTCGAGCGGCGTTCCACGGCCTCCAGACGCTCGGCAATGACTTCCAGAGAGGCGCCGATGCGCCCGGCGCGATCTTCCTCGTAGCCATAGACGTCGTCCAGCCGGCGCGAGCGGCTGCGACGGTCATAGGGATCCGGAACGGGCGTGCGACGCGGCAGGGGCGTAACGCCCTCGTCCTCGTCCGGCTCGTCCATGATCATGGAATTCAGCCACTCGCCCAGCGTCATGCCGGAGCGGCGCGCAAGGTCCTTGGCGATCTCGCGAGCCTTGGGGTCGATCCCCTTTACGCTCCACGGCGCTGCTGCGCTCACTGATTCGCCTCCCGAGTCTTTGTGAGACGCTACCGCTCCAGATCAAGCGTGTAAACGTGTCGTTAACCGCAATATCTGGCGCCTGAGGCGACGGAATCACCGGCAGCGCTTGATCGCGATTCCGCGCTTTTCAGCCCGACATGGTTAATGCCGCGTTTAGATTCATCTTCTCGCGGATTTCCGGCTTGCGAAGCCGCGCTTCAAGCGCCACCTGCCCTCGCCATGAGCCCTTCCCTGACCCTGACCCTGCTGGCCGCCGCCATCGCCGTCGCCGTCTTTTCCGGCTGGCGCGGGGCCCGTCCGCCGGATCTGTCGAAGGGGCCGCGCATGATGCCGTGGCGCTTCATCATGCTGGTGGCGGGGGCGCTGACCTTCCTGCTGCTGATCCACCTGGCCTCGACCCTGAGCGGCCGAACCCTGCCCACGCCCTACTGAGACGTGTGGGCGGGCGGCCTCAAGCAGCGCCCAAGCGCATTAGGACGCAACCGTCAAGCAGCCTCGCCCCGCGGGCGAGGCGCCAGAGCCTCTTCTGCAAGAGAAGGCGGCTTTCAGCCCCCGAAGCACCAGGCCAGAACCGCCTTCTGGGCGTGGATGCGGTTCTCGGCCTCGTCCCAGATCAGCGAGCGCGGGCCGTCGATGACTTCGTCCGTCACCTCCTCGCCCCGGTGCGCCGGCAGGCAGTGCAGGAAGACCGCATCGGCGTTGGCCAGACCCATCAGGGCCTCGTCGACGGTATAGGGTTCGAAGGCGGCCAGACGCGCCTCATAGTCCTGATCGCCCATCGACACCCAGGTGTCGGTGACGACGACGTCGGCGCCACCCACGGCCTCGCGCGGGTCGCTGGTCAGGTGGACATGGGCGCCGCCCTTTTCCAGATCGCGCAGGTCGGGGTGGTATTCCGCCGGGCAGGCGACGTTCAGGCGGAAGCCGAACTTGGCCGCCGCGTGCATGAAGCTGTGGCAGACGTTGTTGCCGTCCCCGACCCAGGCGATGGTCTTGCCCGTCACCGGCCCCATGTGCTCCTCGATCGTCAGCAGGTCGGCCAGGATCTGGCACGGGTGGCTGCGGTCGGTCAGGCCGTTGACCACCGGCACCGTCGAGACGCGGGCGAAGCGCTCGACGTCCTCATGGTTGTTGGCGCGGATCATCACGGCGTCGACCATGCGCGACAGCACCTTGGCCGTGTCCTCGACCGGCTCGCCGCGGCCCAGCTGCATGTCCGAGGCGGTGGCGATGATGGCCGAGCCGCCCAGCTGACGAATGGCCGCGTCGAAGCTGAAACGGGTGCGCGTCGAGTTCTTCTCGAAGATCATGGCCAGGACGCGGCCCTGACCCGGCGCGTCGGCGTCGGGACGCCCCTGGGGCCAGCCCTTGCGCGCCTGTTTACGGGCGTGGGCGTCGTCCAGGATGGCGCGCAGGTCGGCGGCGTCCAGCCGGTGAATATCGAGGAAGTGACGGACCATTTCAGGTCTCCGTAGGCAAAGGCGTCAGCCGGGCCGGGGCGATCAGGCCGCCAGCTTCGTCCGGGCGAACTCGCAGGCGGTTTCGAACTTCTCGACGGCCTCGCGGGCCTCTTCGAGGGTGATGTTCAGCGGCGGCAGGATGCGGACCAGGTTGTCGCCGCCGCCGGCGACCAGCAGCTTGGCTTCATCACGAGCCCAGCCCATGAATTCACGGTTGTTGGGGACCAGCTTGACGCCGATCAGCAGGCCCTTGCCGCGCACCTCGACGATCACGTCGGGGAAGCGTTCGGCCAGACCGTGCAACTGCTGCTTCAGATAGCCGGCGACTTCGTTGACGTTGGCGATGATCGCGTCCGACGACACCTCGTCAAAGGCCGCCTGGCCGACGGCCATGGCCAGGGGGTTGCCGCCGAAGGTCGAGCCGTGGGCGCCGACCGTCATGCCCTTGGCCGCTTCGGCCGTCGACAGGCAGGCGCCGATGGGGAAGCCGCCGCCCAGGGCCTTGGCCACCGCCATGATGTCCGGCGTCATGCCGGCCCATTCATGGGCCCACAGCTTGCCGGTCCGGCCCATGCCGCACTGGACCTCGTCGAAGATGATCAGGACGCCGTGCTTGTCGGCCATCTCGCGCATCCAGCGCAGTTCTTCTTCCGGCGTGGCGCGGCAGCCGCCCTCGCCCTGCACCGGCTCCAGGATGACGGCCGCCGTGGTCGGGTTCTCGAAGGCGGCGGTCAGAGCCTCCTTGTCGCCCCACTTCAGCTGATGGAAGCCTTCCATCTTGGGGCCGAAGCCCTCGGTGTAGCTGGGGTTGGCGGCGGCGTTGATCGCGCCGTAGGTGCGGCCGTGGAAGGAGCCGTCGAAGCCGTAGATGTCGATGCGTTCCGGCTGGCCGTTGGCCGAGTGGAACTTGCGCGCCGTCTTCAGGGCGCACTCGACCGCCTCGGTGCCCGAGTTGGTGAAGAAGACCACGTCGGCGAAGGACTTGGCGCACAGGGCGTCAGCCAGGGCGTCCTGGCCCGGAATTTTGAAGATGTTGGAGACGTGCCACAGCTTCTCAGCCTGATCCTTGACCGCCTGCACCAGCTTGGGGTGGGCGTGGCCGAGGGCGTTGGTCGAGATGCCCGAGACGCAGTCCAGGTATTCGGTCCCGTCGGTGGACCACAGGCGGACGCCCTGGCCGCGCTCCACTTCCAGCGGCGCGCGATTATAGACACCCATCAGATGACCGGACACAGGCAGACTCCATAAAGCGAGACGGCCCCGGCGCATCAGCGACGGGACCGCTTCAGAAAAGGGCGAGGGACTTGTCGGGCGCTATTTGTCCGTAGTCAACACCGCGCCGACCGCCGTCAGCGCAGTTGCGCGTCCAGCTTCTGGATCAGGGCGGCGTAGGCGGCGCCGGCCGTGGCGATGGTCGCGCCCTCGACGGCCTCGATGGCGTCGTCCTTGGAGTGGATCACGCGGAAGACCTGGGGGACAAAGCCCTCGGCCAGACCATTGGCCTCGCCGCCGTTGAAGGCCAGCCACATCTGGTGGGCGCCGACCTGATCCTGGAAGCCCAGGGACACCACCGGCGCGCCCGCCGCCGAGAAGGCGCGGTCGTCGGACGGCGGATATTCGGGGAAGCCGACGCACTGCAGGGCGCGCTCGGCGCACAGCTCCTGAACCGCGCGGGTGACGAAGGCCGACTGCGCCCCGTTGTTCTGGCCGTACATCATGGTGTCGCCATAGGCGGCGACGTCCGAGTTCACCACGGCGGCGACATTGGCGATCCCGTGGGCCTCGATCCACTTCCTGGCGCCGATCAGGCCCAGCTCTTCCTGATCGAAGAAGATGACGCGGACGCGGTGGCTCAGCGGCTTGTCGCGCAGGATCTTGGCGGCCTCGATCAGGGCCACCACCGAGCCGGCGTTGTCGATCACGCCCTGGGACATGGTCCCGTCGCGCAGCTTCACCGCGTCATAGTGGGCGGTCAGCAGGATTTCCTTCTCGCCCTCGCCAATGGTGACGATGACGTTCGAGCCCTGCATCGGCCCGGCGCGGCCGCCGCCCTCGAAGGTCTCTACGGTCGGGTTGAAACCTGCGGCGCGCAGTTGGCCCAGCAGGACGTTCATCCGCTCGGCATTGGACGGCTGAACATAGGCGCCGACCTGGGCCTTCAGCGCCTCGGCGTCCTGCGCAACAACAGGCGTGGACAGCAGGGCCGCGACAGCGACGGCGGACGCGAGGACAGATCGAAACAGCATGAGAAACCTCCCAGAGGCCCCTCTCCCCGGAGCCGACGCCCCTGCCTAAAGGCTCAGCTCTTCAGGCGCCAGCCCGAACGGAACACCAGCCAGCAGGCCGCGCCCATCAGCACCGTCAGCACCCCGCTCATGACCACGCCGATCATCAGATTGCCCTCGGCGTGGCCGATGAAGCCGGCCCGGAAGCCGTCGATCAGGTAGAAGAAGGGGTTGAAGCGGCTGATGCTCGCAAACGGCTCGGGCAGGCTGTCGATCAGGTAGAAGGTGCCCGACAGGAAGGTCATCGGCATGACCACGAAGTTCTGCACCGCCGACAGATGGTCGAACTTCTCGGACCACAGACCCGCCAGCACGCCCGTCATTCCCATCAGCAGGGAGGCGATCAGCCCGAACCAGACGATCAGGGCGACATTGGCCAGACCCAGCTTGGCGAAGGGCAGGACGCACAGGGCCGTCACCAGACCGACCGCCACCCCGCGCGTCGCCGCGCCCAGGGTGAAGCCGATGGTCAGCTCCAGCGGGCTGAGCGGCGGGGTCAGGAAGTCGGTGGCCGTGCCCATGATCTTGGCCTGGATCAGGCTGGAGGAGGCGTTGGCGAAGGCGTTCTGAAGAATGGCCATCATGATCAGGCCCGGCGCCACGAACTCGGCGAAGGGGGTGCCGTGCAGCGGCGGCCGCGCGCCCTTCAAGGCCACCACGAAGACCAGCATGTAGAGCAGGGTCGTCACCACCGGCGCCGCCACGGTCTGGGCGCCCACCTTCCAGAAGCGGCGCACCTCGCGCAGGTAGAGGGTGCGAAGTCCCACCCAGTTGATCCCGTCATAGCGACGCGGCTGGGGCAGGCCGCCAGGGCGTTGCGTGGGGCGAGTGGAGGCGAGATCGGTCGTCATGCGGCCCCAGATGCGCCCGCAAAGCTGGTTTCGCAAGGCGCCCGACGTTCGCCGAGCGGACTTAAAACTGAGTCAAAACGGGACATTAACCCCACTACATCTGGTTTCTGTGGACAGCCGAATTGCCACATCTTGCGTGTTTTAAGGCCTGCTTTACGATTAGTAGCAGGTCGAGGCGGAGAAATTCGTCGGCGACCCAAGATATTGAATCCGATCCCCGGGAGGGTGGCCATGACCACAGCCAGCTGGACTGAAGACCGCGTCGGCGCGCTGAAGAAGCTCTGGCTGGAAGGCCAGTCTGCGAGCCAGATCGCCAAGACCCTCGGCGGCGGCGTGACCCGCAACGCCGTGATCGGCAAGGTGCACCGCCTGGGCC
>JALAGW010000160.1 GCA_022712235.1 Brevundimonas sp.
CTCCACATTCGCGCCCGCGCACGGTGGGCCGAATGGCGTGCTTTGAAGCGTCACAGACGCGCCGGCCACCGACGGATTCGGCGTAGTCGTAATGGGCGCAAACCCCGCGTGCGCAGCGCCCGCGCTCATGAACAGGGCCAGAGCTGCGCCTGCAGTCAGACTCGCGGCGGATTTCTTGGTCAGCATTTGTCCCCCAGAAGAATTACGCCCAGCGTTATTCGATCAAGAGAAGCGCGACCAGAGATATTTTACATTGCCTGGAGCGCCTCAGGATCGCAGCGGGTCAATCAGAAGCGCGCCAAGCTTCGGCGCGCCGTTCTCACCCTCAACCCCCAGCGCCATCCCCGCCCGCTCCGCCGCCGGACGACGGCGATAGGTGCCGAACAGGCGGTCCCAGATCGACAGGACCATGCCGAAATTGCTGTTGCCCTCGTTCATCCGCACCGAGTGATGCACGCGGTGCATCCCCGGCGTCACGATCACCAGCCGCAACGCCCGGTCGATCGGTTCAGGCAGACGAACATCGGCATGGGTCACGAACTGCCACAGGGTCGAGATCAGCCCATAGGCCATGACCACCAGCAAGGGGACGCCCAGTATCGCAAAGATCGTGAGTTGAAGGGCGGCTCCGACCAGGCTCTCGACCGGATGGTGGCGCACCCCAGTCGAGGCGTCGACCACGGCATCAGTATGATGCGCCCGATGCAGCCGCCATAGCCATGGCGCGCCATGGAACAGGGCATGAGCCAGATAGGCCAACAGGTCGATCAGCAGGAAGGCCACGACCGCCAGCAGCCAGCCGGGCAGGCCGAGGGCGGTCAGCGGCGGGAAATGCAGGAGGTCCCGCACCCAGGCGGCGCCCCGAAACATCCACGGCGAGGCCAGAAAAGCGACGCCGAAACCGATCAGGAACAGGGCGAAGTTGGCGAACCACCGGCGCCCGCGTGAGCGCCGGTCACCGCTCAGCGGAAACAGGGTCTCCACGCCCGCCAGGGCGACAAACGCCAGGGCGGTGAGCAGCAATTGCCAATGTGAGGATTGAACGAGAAGCTCGGCCACGAACGCCTCTCGTTCAGGAACTTATTCGCCGGCGCGGATCTGTTCGCGGGCGATCGAGGCCAGTTCGTCCATCTTGGAGCGCAGTTCGCCCTCGGACACCGTCAGGCCCGAAGCCTTGAAGTCGCCGGCGATCTTGCGGAAGACGTCTTCCTCGCCAGGCTGTTCGAAGTCGGCACGGACCACGGCGGCGGCGTACTGCTCGGCGCTCTCGGCCGACAGCTCCATCTTCTCGGCCGCCCACAGGCCCAGCATCTTGTTGCGACGCGCGATGGCCTTGAACTCTTGTTCCTGATCGAGGGCGTATTTGGACTCGTAGCCCTTTTCCCGATCGTCAAAGGTCGTCATGCGCGTCGTCACTCCAGTGGCGGACAGAATTGGCGTCCGCATCGCCGTCTACACCCCCCTTCCATCCGAACGCAACCAGACTTGCGGTCGCGGTCCTGACGCTAGGTTACAGGAGGATATTTGTGTCACAGACGCCCTTCGGTTAAAGGGCGTCCGGTCTTATATAGCCGCCATCGATTCAGGATCGCGCCGTCCACTTTCGCCGGGCCGCGCGTTTTTCGTTTTGAGGCCGTCCGTTTTCTTCCCCTCCGGGACCCGATTGATGAACACCAAGCGCAAGAAGATCTACGAGGGCAAGGCCAAGATCCTTTACGAGGGTCCCGAGCCGGGCACCCTGGTCCAGTATTTCAAGGACGACGCCACCGCCTTCAACGCCCAGAAGAAGGCGACTCTGGAAGGCAAGGGCGTCATCAACAACCGCATCAGCGAGTTCATCATGTCGCGCCTGAACGGCATCGGCGTGACCAACCACTTCATCAAGCGCCTGAACCTGCGCGAGCAACTGATCCGCGAAGTCGAGATCATTCCGCTGGAAGTCGTCTGCCGCAACATCGTCGCCGGCTCGCTGGCCACCCGCCTGGGTCAGGAAGAGGGCACTGCCCTGCCCCGTTCGATCATCGAATTCTACTACAAGAAGGATGAGCTGAACGACCCGATGGTGACGGAAGAGCACATCACGGCCTTCAACTGGGCCACGACCCAGGAGCTGGACGACATCCTGGCCATGACCGTGCGCGTCAACGACTACCTGTGCGGCATGTTCGGCGCCGTCGGCATCACCCTGGTCGATTTCAAGATCGAGTTCGGCCGGATCTGGGAAAACGACTTCGCCCGCGTCATCCTGGCCGACGAAATCAGCCCCGATAGCTGCCGCCTGTGGGATTCGACCACCGGCGAGAAGCTGGACAAGGACCGCTTCCGCCGCGACATGGGCGACGTCATCGAAAGCTACACCGAGGTGGCCCGCCGCCTCGGCATCATGAAGGACATGCCGACCGTGATCCAAGGAGGACTGCACTAATGGCCAAGGTGAAAGTTCACGTCTTCCTGAAGCCCGGCGTCCTGGATGTTCAGGGCAAGGCCGTCGAAGGCGCCTTGCAGGGCCTGGGCTGGGCCGGCGTCGCCAACGCCCGCGTCGGCAAGCTGATCGAGTTCGATCTCGACGACAGCCTGTCCGACAAGGAGGCCGAGGTGAAGCGCATGTGCGAGACCCTGCTGGCCAATACGGTCATCGAAAGCTACCGGATCGAAGTCGCCTGAGACGACGACGGATCTGACGAACAGGGCCGCTCGCAAGGGCGGCCTTTTTTGTTGCGTGGGCGGTCAGGGCAACCGTTTTCAGCCCATGCCTCGAAATCGAACGCAGGGGCCTCTATATGGCGGCGATGACCCTGGCTGACGACATCTGCCCCGTTCCGACCATCGCCCCCATGTCCGGCGCCGCCGACATGGACGCCGCGATCGAGAGCGCACGACAGGCCGTCGGCCTGCCGGTCGGCTCACGCGTGGTGGCGGCCATGTCCGGCGGGGTGGATTCCACCGTCGTCGCCGCCCTGTTGGCCAAGGCCGGCTATGACGTGGTGGGCGTCACCCTGCAGCTCTACGACCACGGCGCCGCGCTCAAGAAAAAGGGCGCCTGCTGCGCCGGTCAGGACATCCACGACGCCCGTCTGGCCGCCGAGCTCATCGGCATCCCTCACTATGTTCTCGACTACGAAAGCCGCTTCAAGGACGCGGTGATCGATCAGTTCGCGGATAGCTATCTGAAGGGCCAGACGCCCGTCCCCTGCATCCGCTGCAATCAGACGGTCAAGTTCCGCGACCTGCTGGACGTCGCCCGCGACCTGGGCGCCGAGGCCATGGCCACCGGCCACTACGTCCGCCGCGCCGCCGTCGGCAACCGCTCGCAGATGCGCAAGGCGATCGACCATTCGCGCGACCAGTCCTACTTCCTGTTCGCCACCACCCAGGATCAGCTCGACTATCTGCGCTTCCCCCTGGCCGATCTGGAAAAGCCCCAGGTGCGCGGCGTAGCCGCAGCGCTGGGCCTGCGCATCGCCGCCAAGCCGGACAGCCAGGACATCTGCTTCGTGCCGTCCGGCGACTACCGCACCCTGATCGACCGTCTGCGCCCGCAAGGCCGCGAGGCCGGCGAAATCGTCCACATGGACGGTCGGGTTCTGGGCACGCACGGCGGCATCACCGACTACACCATCGGTCAACGTCGCGGTCTGAACGTCGCCGTGGGCGAGCCCCTGTTCGTGACGAAACTGGACCCCGACAATCGCCGCGTTATCGTCGGCCCGCGCGAGGCTCTGCTGACCGCCAGCCTGACGCTGGAGGAAACCAACTGGCTGGGCGATCAGGCTGCCATCGAGGAAGCCGCTCGCGACGGCGCCCCGGTCCTGGCCCGCGTCCGCTCGACCCGCCAGCCCTCGCCCGCCCGCCTGGGGCTGGACGCTGACAACGTCATTTCCGTCGTCTTCGAGCAGGGCGAGGAAGGCGTCGCCCCCGGCCAGGCCTGCGCCCTCTACGACCCTGCGGACCCCGACCGCGTCCTCGGCGGCGGCTTCATCAGCGGCACGACGGCGGTCGTTCCGGGCTGAGGCGCCCCTTGCCCCGGCGGGCGTCCTGGCCAATCCTGCCGCCGGTCGGACGGACCGGTCGGGAGGCTTCCCTTGCGCGGCATCGATTTCAGCTCCTGGCAGAGCCTCATGACCACCCTGATCGGGCTGGCGCTCGTCACCCTGATCGGCATGGGCATCCGGCTGGTGATGATGTTCACCATCCAGCAGCGCCGCGAGCGGATGAACCGTCAGATCAACGAGCGGCTGCGCACCCTGATCGCGGCCTACAAGGTGCTGGGCGGCTCCTTCACTGGCGATCTGTCGGTCGATCCGCGCCACCTTCGCGACCTGCACCGCGCGGCGGATGAC
>JALAGW010000161.1 GCA_022712235.1 Brevundimonas sp.
CTGCCCGCCCACGCCCTGGCCGATCCCTATGGCTGGGAGCGGTCGCAGTGCAGCCCCTTCATCCGCAAGGACGAGCCGCTGGAGCATTGCCAGGCGCGGGTGCGGGTGACGCTGGCCGCCGCCATGGGCGACCGGTTGCCCGAGGGCCTGCGTCCGTCCAAGGCGTTGGAGAACTGCACCCCCGGCACGGCGGCCAACGGCTACGCCATGCAGTGCGGACCGCGCCCGGTCGCGGCCCTGGGCGCGCCCCCGCCGCAGGAAAAGGTCTGCGACAACCGCCCCCAGCGCACGCCCGGCGGGGCCATCGCCTTCAACAGCGAGTGTCGTCCGGCGCCGGGCGAGGCGCGTGAATCGGACGGCTTGCGCATTCGCCTGGGCGGCGACTGAGGCCGTCTGGGGTCGCTGCGACGAAACCTAGTCGACGCTCAGAACGCCGAAGGCCGGCCTGATGCCCGCCGCCGTCTCCTGTCGGAAGAAATAGCGACCGGGATGGAGGAAGAAAGTCGCCTGTGTCGCGCCCGGCGCCAGCAGATAGTGGTCGGCGGGCGGGCCTGCCGTCCCCTCCTGCAGGGGCAGGGCCTGCACCAGCACCAGTTCGTCCAGAGGCGGGACCGAAATCGCGACGCGTCGGCGCTCAGGATCCGCCGCCAGCCAGCCGGGGCGACCCGCGCCCGGAGCCAGGCGGGGATGAAAGCCCGAAAGATCCATCTTTCCGACATAGGCGGGCGAGGCCACGATCTCGCCCGCTCGCGACACCACGATGGGCTTGTCAGGCGCAAAACGGTCCAGAACAGCCGCCACATGCGGCGCATCGTTTTCAGACGCGATCGCCGGCCAGTTCATCGACTGCTCGATCGTCAGCGGATCAATGCCGGTCTTGGCCTTGAGACGCGCGGCGAACCAGGTTCCGCCTCGGCCCGGCTTCTCAAGCGCATGGCTGTAGCCGACAAAGACAAAGACGCGCGCTTCGGGATGGCCGGACAGGATGTTGGCGATCAGGTTGTCGGCCTGGGCCTCTTCCCGAGCGGCGATACGCAATGCGCCATCGGCGTCGTCAGGCGCGTTCTGATCGAAGCGTTGCTCATAGTCCGCGAAGCGATAGCCTAGCCGCGCCGCTTCCCGGACCATTTCAGCGAAGACGGGATCATGGGTGTAGTAGCCGTAGCTGGACAGAAACGGCGCGCCCCTGACGTAGCTGCTTATCCGGACATGGGGGTCAGGCTGCGGCGATGTGAAGGTCTCCGCCGCGAACCAGTCATACCCGAGCGGGCGCAGCGCGCGCATCACCCGAGCGGCGAAGGCGCGATGCCCCGACACATTATGCGCCTCGTTAAGGATGACGATGCGCGTGTCGCGCGCGGCCTCCACGATGGCCTCGATCGCATCGCGCGCCACGGCGTCATCGAGATCGGGACGAGCGAGCGAAGGATGCGGGGGGCGCTCCATCATCCCGACGGCGGTGGCTTCGTCGCCCAAAAAGGACGCGAACTGGCTCAGTATCTGGCGCGCCGCCTCATCCCCGGCTTCCGCCTTCGCCTTCAGCTCCAGATAGGTCGGCAGGTAGCGCCCCTCGGCGTAGAAGCGATCATTGCTCGACAAGGCTTCCTGTGAAATCGCCGGCGCCCCATGGGCAAACCCCAGACCGGCGGCCGCCAACAAAACAGATCGACGCGGCACCATGGCCCAACCCCATCCCGACACTTCACATGACGGTCAGCCTAGAGGGTTCATAAAGCTTGGCAATAAAAAGCGCCCGCAGGCACGAGAGGGACATGAAAAGGCCGCCGCCCCCATCGGGAGCGGCGGCCCGATCGGTGCAAACAGAGGCTAGTTACGCTTGTCGCGCAGGGTGTCCTTCAGGCCGCCGACGGCGTTCTGGACCTTGCCGGCGACCTGATCGGCGCGGCCTTCGGCCTTCAGCTTTTCGTCGCCGGTCAGCTTGCCGGCGGCTTCCTTGATCTTGCCGCCGATGTTCTTGGCGGCGCCTTCGACACGGTCATGATCAGGCATGGGAACCCTCTGTGCTGACGCCGTCGGAGGGACGGCGCTTCGACAGAAACAACCGTTCCCGGCCGAGGTTGTTCCCTAGACCTGAGCGCGCAACCACTTGGCTACGGCCCAGGCATGAGCCTCGTGGCGCAGGCGAGAGACGGCCTCCAGGGGGTCCAGCCAGACCAGTTCATGATCGGCCTCGCACTGGGTGGAGGCGTCGAAACCGGCCAGGCGCACGGTCCAGAAACCGCCAGCGTTGTTGACGGGCGAGCCGTCGGTGCGCTGGAAATACTGGGCGGCCTCGGTCAGACGATCCTCGGGCTGGACGATCAGGCCCGTCTCCTCGGCGAACTCACGCACCAGGGCCTGCTGCTCGCTTTCCTCGCCGTCGACGGCGCCGCCGGGCAGGTCGAAATAGCTGCCCTCGCCGCGATCCACACGCACGCAGGCCAGTTTACCGTCTTTGGCGACCAGACCGAAGGCGGCGGGGCGGTGGAGGTAGTCGAGGCCCGGACGGGCCGTTCCAAACTGAAGCTTCATCAAGCCAGACTAACGCGCGGTCGAGCCGATGCGAAAGACCTAAAGATCAAAGACCAGCTGCGCCCGGACGCCGGGGTGATCGGCGTCGAACTGCACCGCCGAGCGCAGGCCCCCGGCCATGGCGGACACGATCTTGGACCCCAGGCCGGTGCCCTTGGGAACCCCGTCGCCCAGACCCGGTCCGTCATCCTCGACGGTCAGGACGGCGCGTCCCTCGGCGACGTTTTCCAGCACCACGCGGATCTCGCCCCCCTCGCCCGGCGCATAGGCGTATTTGACGGCGTTGGTGACCAGTTCGGTGACGATGACGCCCAGGGAAACGGCCTGATCCGTCGTCACGCGCATGGGTTCGGCGCGCAGGCTCAGACGCGGCGAGGCCTCGCCCTCTCCCGCGCCAGGGCCGACCGATTTGCCCAGCTCCTCGACCAGACCGATCAGGTATTCGTCCATCGCCACCGTGGCGAGGTCGGACGAGGTGTAGAGGCGGCGGTGGACATGGGCCACGGCCTCGATCCGCACCTGGGCCTCGCGCAGGGCCGAGCGCGCGCCCTCGTCCGCCAGTTGGCGCAATTGCAGAGAGATGAAGCTGGACACCAGTTGCAGCGAGTTGCCGACGCGATGATTGACCTCGCGCAGCATGGCCTCGGCGCGGTCGCGGGCCAGGCGGACCTCTTCCTGCGCCAACTCGTTCTCGCGCTCCAGACGGCGGCGCAGCAGGGCGTCCTCAATGGCCGAGCGAAGCAGGGCGGTGAAGTCCTCGGACACGTCCTTGATGACATAGTCGGCGGCGCCGGCGCGCAGGGCGGCCACGGCGATCCGCCCGTCCTGGGCCCCGGTGACATAGACCACCGGCGGAGGGCTGGGCAGGTCGAGGATGTCGGGCAGGACGTCCAGCCCCTCGCGGCCCGGCATGTAATGGTCCAGGGCGCAGACGTCGAACGCCTCCGCCCGCAGGGCGGCGTAGCCGGCGTCCGCATCGGGGGCGCAGGTCACCTCATAGCCGTGACGGCCCAGTTCCTTCTGGACCAGTCGCGACAGGCCGCGGTCGTCGTCGATGTAGAGCAGGCGGATAGGAGCGCTCAAATCTCGGGCGCCTGCATGACGGAGAGGAAGAGGCCCAGCTGCTGGATGGCGCCGGCGAAGGCTTCATAGTCCACTGGCTTGGTGATGTAGACGTTGCAGCCCAGATCGTAACACCGCTGGATTTCGACCTTGTCGTCGGTCGTGGTCAGGATGACCACCGGGGCGCGGCGCAGGCGCTCGTCCGACTTCACCTTCTCCAGGATGTCGGTACCCGACATGTCCGGCAGGTTGAGGTCCAGCAGGATCAGCAGCGGCCCCTGGGCGCGCACCTCGTCGCTGAACAGGTAGTCGAGAGCCGAAGCCCCGTGATCGAAATGAACGATGTCGTTGGCGATATTGGCGCGGCGAATGTTCTTTTCGATGAGCTTGGCGTGGCCATGGTCGTCCTCGACCATGACGATCTTCACGGAGTGGCTCATAGATGGTCTCCCGCTTCCCCCGGCACGATCAATCGTGTGGGGAATTTCAGATGGAATGTCGAGCCCTGTCCCGGCTGGGACTCCAGGGTGATGCCGCCTCCCAGACGGCGCACGCTGTTGCGGACAAAGGCCAGCCCCAGGCCCTCGCCCGGCATGTCCTGCTTCCCGGCGCGGCGGAACAGTTCAAAGATGCGTTCGTGGTCGCGTTCGGACACGCCGCGCCCGTTGTCGATGATGCGGTAGTGAAGCCGGCCGTCGTCCGCCGTTTCGCCTTCCACCACGATCCGGATCGGTCGGCCGGGTTCCCGATACTTGACGGCGTTGTCCAGCAGGTTGCCGAAGATCTGCTCGATCGACAGCCGGTCGCTCTCCAGCACGGGCAGGTCGCGCACGACGATCTCGCCGTCAGCCTCGCTGACCTGATGGTGCAGGCTGTCGGCGATGGACTGGACCAAGTCCGTCATGGGCAGGACCTCCGGAACCAGAGCCCGACGACCTTCGCGCGACAGCTTGAGGATGGCGTTGATCAGCCGGTCCATCTTGGCGGTCGAGGCGCGGATGAAGCCGACGGCCTCGGGCACGTCCTCGCGCACGGCGCGGATCGCCTCGGGCTCGATGGCGTCGGGGTGGGTCTGGGCCAGGGTGGTCAGCTGATGGTCGAAGATCTTGCCGACCTGCTCCAGCTCGGAGGTGTAGCCCATGACGTTGACCAGCGGCGACCGCAGGTCGTGACTGACGATATAGGCGAAGCGCTGGATTTCCTCGTTGGCGCGGGTCAGCTCGGCGGTGCGGTCGAGGACCTGGTTTTCCAGCCCGGCGTTGACCCGGTCCAGCTCCAGGTGGGCCGCCTCGATCTCCTCGACGTAGCGCCGCACCAGCCAGACGCTGATGCCCGCCAGGATCAGGATCAGGACGGCGGCCAGGGCGTTGACCGACACGGTCACCGCTGACGCCCGCTCGGACTGACGCGTGCGCTCGACCAGGCGCCGGGCCTCGATCGCGTCGATGGCGGTCAGCTCGACCCGCATCTGATCCATCAGGGTCTTGCCCTGACCGCTGCGGATCAGGGACACCGCCTCGCCGATCCGCCCCATGCGGGTCAGGGCTATGGTGTTGTCCATCAGGGTCATGCGTTGCTGATACAGCCCCCGCACGCGGGCCAGCCGTGGAGTCAGCTCCGGGTCGCCGTCGGCCAGCCCATCCAGCCGCGACAGGACGTCGGGCAGTTCCGCCACCGCCCTGGCGTGCACGCTCAGATACTCGGGCCGCGCCGTCAGCATGAAGCCACGCTGGCCGGTTTCGGCGTCAACCAGAAGGCTGAGCATGTCCTTGGCCGCCAGACGGACCTGCTGGCTGTGATCGACCGTGTCGTTATAGGCCGTCGTCCGCTGGATCATGACGAAGGTGGCCGCGTTCACCGCCAGCAGCAGCAGGATGGCCAAGGCCAACAGGGCGATGATCGAACGACTGAGGGTCGGCGTGCGCAGGAAGGCACCAAGGGTCCGCAGGGCCGGCCGAATTCGTTTCATGGCCGCCAGCTTATCGACCCAACCCCTTGAGTCCAGTCGTTAACCTCGAAGTCGATCAGACGGTGCCGACGGTGCGCAGGCGGGCCTTGGGATGGACCTCGTTCTGGCTCATCACCACGGTCTGGCCGCGGAAACGCTCGATGATGGAGCGGACATAGGGGCGGACCTGGGGTCCGGTCAGCAGGACCGGGTTCTCGCCCGCCATGGCGGCGCGCTCGAAGGTGTCGCGCACTCCCCGGATGAAGTCCTGCAGGCGGCTGGGGGCCATGGCCAGCTGCTTGTCCTCGCCGGGGCCGATCAGGCTCTCGGCGAAGGCCTGCTCCCAGTCCGGCGAAAGGGTGACGATGGGCAGGGCACCGTCGTCGCCGCGGTTGGCCCAGCACAGCTGACGCGCCAGGCGGGTGCGGACGTGCTCGACCAGGGTAGTGACGCTGGTGGTGTGGGGCGCGGCCTCGGCCAGGCCTTCGAGAATGGCGGGCAGGTCGCGGATCGAGACCTTTTCGCGCAGCAGGCTTTGCAGCACGCGTTGCAGGGTGGTGACGGTGACCACGCCGGGGATCAGTTCCTCGACCAGCTTCTTCTCTTCGCCGTTCAGTTCGTTGAGCAGCTTCTGCACCTCGGCGTAGGACAGCAGCTCGGCCATGTTCTCCTTGAGGATCTCGGTCAGATGCGTGGTCAGCACCGTCGAGGGATCGACCAGGGTGTAACCGCGGAAGGTCGCCTCTTCGCGCAGGGATTCGTCGATCCAGGTGGCGGGCAGGCCAAAGGCGGGTTCGCGCGTGTGCTCTCCGGGCAGTTCGACCTGACGGCCGGCCGGGTCCATGGCCATCAGCGACGACAGGCGCACCTCGCCGGCCCCGGCCTCCATCTCCTTGATGCGGATGGCGTAGCCCTGATTGGGCAGGCGCATGTTGTCGAGGATGCGCACGCTGGGCATGACGAAGCCGTATTCCTGAGCCAGCGAACGGCGCAGGGCGCGGATCTGATCGGTCAGGCGGCGGCCTTCGAGATCATTGATCAGCGACAGCAGGGCGTAGCCCAGCTCGATCTTGACCTCGTCGATGGTCAGGGCGGTGGAGATCGGCTCCTCGACGTCCTCCTTGGGCTTGGCGTCGACGACCTCGACCGGCGCCGGTTTGAGCCGGTCGCGACCCAGCTTCCAGGCCATGAAGCCCGAGCCCAGGGCCAGGGCGGCGAAGGGGATCAGCGGCATGCCGGGGATCAGGCCGATCAGGCCCGCCGCCCCGGAGACGACGCCCAGACTGACCGGATTGGTCGCCAGCTGGTTGACCAGGGCCTTGTCCGCCGAACCCTCGACGCCGGCCTTCGACACCAGGAAGCCGGCGGCGACCGAGACGATGATGGCCGGGATCTGGGTCACCAGACCGTCGCCGACGGTCAGCTGGACGTAGGTGTTGGCCGCCTCGCCCACCGGCATGCCATGCTGCGTCACCCCGATCAGCAGGCCGCCGATGGCGTTGATGAAGGTGATGATCAGACCGGCCACGGCGTCGCCGCGCACGAACTTGGAGGCGCCGTCCATGGCCCCGAAGAAGGTGGATTCCTGCTCCAGTTCCTTACGGCGCAGCTTGGCCTGGTCCTCGTTGATCAGGCCCGACGACAGGTCGGCGTCGATGGCCATCTGCTTGCCCGGCATGGAGTCCAGGGTGAAGCGGGCCGAGACCTCGGCGATACGGGTCGAACCCTTGGTGATGACGACGAAGTTCACCACCAGGATGATGGCGAAGATGATCACCCCGATGATGAAGTTGCCGCCCATCATCAGCTCGCCGAAGGCGTTGATGACCTGACCGGCGCTGTCGTGGCCTTCCTGACCGTGGGTCAGGATCAGGCGCGTCGAGGCCAGGTTGAGGCCCAGACGATACAGGGTCGAGACCAGCAGGACCGTGGGGAAGATGGCGAAGTCCAGCGGCCGCTTCATCATCACGGCCGTCATCAGGATCAGCACGCTGGACACCAGCGAGATCGCCAGCAGCAGATCCAGAAGCATCTTCGGGATCGGCAGGATCAGCAGCATGATCACCGCGATCACGCCGACCGCCAGCCCCACGTCGCCGCGCAGCAGCCAGCCGAGCGCATCGCGCCCGGTGGGGCGCGCGTAGCCGTCCTTCATCAGGATCGGCGCATCAGCCATGGCGGCAAGTGAAGATCATCCCGCCTGATGACAGGATTCGCCGGGTCTCAGCCATGCCCGAGGGCCTTCAACGCCAGACGGGTCGCGTCGGCGATGACGGCTTCGCGCTGGGCGTCCGTCGAATCCCGCGTGGCGTGGAAATAGACGGCGATGACGATGGGCGCGCCGCCGGCGGGGCGCTGGATCAGGCCGATGTCATTGGTCGGGCCATAGCCGCCGGTCCCGGTCTTGTGCGCCACGGTCCAGCCAGCCGGGATGCCGGCCTTGATACGGCCCTGCCCCGTCGGCGTCTCGGTCATCCAGCGCATCAGCAGGACCCTGGACGCCGCGTTCAGCGGGGTGTCGGGCGCGACCAGCAGACGGCTGATGTTCTGCACCGACTGGATCGGGGTGATGGTGTCCTTGTCGCCGTCGGCGCGGTTCATCTCGGGCTCGAGACGGTCGACGCGGGTGCTGTCGTCGCCGATGCCGCGATAGAAGGCGCGAAGGGCGTCCAGCCCGCCCATCTCGCGGATCAGGATGTTGGCGGCGGGATTGTCGCTCAGCTCGACCGTGGCCTTCATCAGCTGCTCGACCGTCAGGGTCAAACCGACCGCCTTTTCCGTGGTCGGAGCGTGGTTGATCATGTCGGCGGCGGTGATCGGGATGGCGCGATCCAGCCGCTCCTGCCCCGCCTGCACGCGCAACAGGGTGGCGGCGGCCAGATACATCTTGAAGGTTGAGCAATAGACGAAGCGCTCGTTGCCGCGCCAGGCGGCGTTCACGCTGCCGGAGGCGACCGCCAAGCCCAGGCGGCCGCCGTGGCGGGCTTCCAGATCCGACAGGTCCAGGTCCAGGGTTCCGGCGTCCTCGACGTCGGCGTCCAGATCGGTCTCGGCCGACTTCACCTCGCGCGAGCAGGCGGCCAGCGCCAGCGCGCCTGCGCCCAGCAGAACCGTGCGGCGGTCAGCGCTCATGACCCTAACCCGCCGCGCCATAGGCGGCGGCGACGCCCGACTGGGGCGCAGGAATGGCCGTGCCCTCGTCGGCGTATTCGTTCAGCTTGTTGCGCAGGGTGCGGATCGAGATGCCCAGGATGTTGGCCGCATGGGTGCGGTTGCCGAGGCAGTGGTTCAGGGTGTCGAGGATCAGGGTCTTTTCCATCTCGGCTACGGTCTGACCGACGAAGCTGCGGGTCATGGCGTCGGCCATCTGGGCCGCGTGGCCGGCGACGCCCGCGTCATAGACCGAGGCGGTCGGCGACGGGACGGTCGAACCGCCTTCCAGCAGCGGACGACCATCCGGCAGGCGGATGGCGTCGACGTCGATCTCGGTTCCGGTCGCCAGCAGGACGGCGCGGTGCATGGCGTTTTCCAGCTCGCGCACGTTGCCCGGCCAGCGGTGGCCGACCAGGGCGCGGCGGGCGTCCGACGAAATGGGGCGCGGCGGCACGCCGTTGGCGGCGGCGTACTTGCGGATGAAGTGGTCGCACAGGACGGCGATATCGCCGGGACGCTCGCGCAAGGAAGGCAGGCGTAGGTTCACCACGTTCAGGCGGTACAGCAGGTCTTCGCGGAAGGTCCCCTCGGCCACGGCCTTGGCCAGGTCGCGGTTCGAGGTGGCGATGATGCGAATATTGACCGGCACGGGCTTGGAGCCGCCGACGCGGTCGATGACCCGCTCCTGAATGGCGCGCAGCAGCTTGGCCTGCAGGCGGGCGTCCATCTCGCTGATTTCGTCGAGCAGCAGGGTGCCGCCGTCGGCCTCCTCGAACTTGCCGATGCGGCGGGCCACGGCGCCGGTGAAGGCGCCCTTCTCGTGGCCGAACAGCTCGGATTCCAGCAGGTTGTCGGGGATGGCGGCGCAGTTGACGCTGATGAAGGGCTTGTCCGCGCGTTTGGAGCCGGCGTGCAGGTGACGGGCCATCACCTCCTTGCCGACGCCGCTTTCGCCGGTGATCAGGATGGAGGCCTCGGAACGCGCCACCTGATCGGCCAGGCTGATGACGGCCTTCATCGCCGGGTCGGCCGAGATCATCGGGCGCTCGTCGTCGGCCACGGCGGACAGGACGGCGGCGATCAGATCCGCCTCGGGCGGCAGGGGGATGAACTCCTTGGCCCCGGCGCGGATGGCGTCGGCGGCTTCGCGCGCGTCGGCGTCCACGCCGCAGGCCACGACGGGGACGTGGATGCGCTCGGCGTCGTTGGCGGCGATCAGGGCGGCGATGTCGATGCGGTAGTCGACCATCATCAGGTCGGCCCCCTGCCCGCGCCGCAGTTGCTCGGTCGCCTGATCGGCGCGTTCGACGTGCTGGACCTTGGCGCCGTGCGCCATGGCCATCTTCACCGCCGTCGCCAGCTGTCCGCTGAGCCTGCCAACCACCAGAAGCCGCATGGGTCTTCTCCTCTAGATCGCTGCTACGAAAACCGGGCGGCCGATCAGGCGCCCGAGTCCTCGGTCTTGATGATTTCCGTCATGGTCACGCCCAGGCGGTCCTCGACGACGACGACCTCCCCGCGAGCGACCAGGCGGTTGTTGACGAAGATGTCGATGGCCTCGCCGACCTTGCGGTCCAGCTCCAGCACAGAGCCGCGGTTCAGCTTCAGCAGCTGGGCGACCGACATGTGGGCCTTGCCCAGCACGGCCGAGATGTTGACCGGGACGTCGAAGACGGTGGCCAGGTCGGCGGCGGACTTGTCGCCGCCCTCGTCGGCGATGTTCAGGGCGGTGGAGTCGCCGAACTCTTCCAGGGCGAGATCGTCGGTGGCCATCAGAAGGCGCTCCTGTCGAGGGATTCAGCATGGCCGGCCTCGGCCGCGAGCGCGGCCTCCAGCGCGGCGGAGACGCGGGCGGCGCCGCCCTCGGGGTCGAACTCGGCGCGGCCGTCGGCCCATTCCAGGGCGAAGGCGGCTGCGGGCCCGCCGGCGTCCTCGCGGAAGGCGATCAGGCCGGTGAAGCCGGCGTCGGCGCACAGGGCCTCGACATGGGTCCGGGTCGCCTCGTCCAGACCCGAAGCCCGGACCAGCAGGCGCGGCGAGGCGTCGATCTCCTGCCCCAGTTGCTCGATGGCGGCCTCCAGCGGGCGGCGCGGGAAGCGGTCGAAGGCGGCGGAGGCCAGGACGCGGGCGGCGGCGACCGACAGCTCGGCCGACTGGCGACGATGCGCTTCGGCGATGGTGCTGAGGGCGCCGGCCGCATGGGCCGCGTGCTGGGCCAGGGTCGACAGGGCGTCGGCGCGCAGGGCCTCGACCTCGGCCAGGGCCTGCTGACGGGCTTCCAACCGGGCCTGCGCCACCAGGGCGTCGACCTCGGCGGGGGCGAAGGAGCGCTTGACCGGCTGCCAGGCCGAGGGGCGCACCACGTCGCCCGAGGCGTCGAACTCGGTGTCGAAGATGAAGGGGCGGGCGGTGGAAGGGATGCCGGTCATGTCAGTAAATCAACTCGTCGTCGCCGCTCTGGCCGGCCAGCATGATGTCGCCCCGCGCGGCCAGGTCCTTGGCCACTTGGACCATGGTCATCTGGGCCGCGTCGACGTCCTTGAGGCGGACCGGGCCCATGGATTCCATGTCCTCGCGCATGATCTTCGAGGCCCGTTCGGACATGTTGGAAAAGAACATGTCGCGCAGGGATTCCGAGGCGCCCTTGAGCGCCAGGGCCAGCTGATCCTTCTCGACCGCGCGCAGCAGGGTCTGGACGCCGCCGGGGTCCAGCTTGGACAGGTCCTCGAAGACGAACATCAGCGAGCGGATGCGCTCGGCGGAGTCGCGGCTGCGTTCCTCCAGGGCGCCGATGAAGCGGGCCTCGGTCTGGCGGTCGAAACTGTTGAAGATGTCGGCCATCAACTCATGGCTGTCGCGCTTGGAGGTGCGGGCCAGGTTGGACATGAATTCGGTGCGCAGGGTCTGTTCGATCTTGTCGAGGATGTCGCGCTGCACCGGCTCCATGCGCAGCATGCGCTGGACGCATTCCAGAGCGAAGTCCTCAGGCAGGGCCGTCAGGACACGCGAGGCGTGGTCGGGCTTGACCTTGGACAGGACCACCGCGACCGTCTGCGGGTATTCGTTCTTCAGATAGTTGGCGAGGACGGCCTCGTTCACATTGCCGAGCTTGTCCCACATGGTTCGGCCGGCGGGGCCGCGGATTTCCTCCATCAGGGCGTCGACGCGGTCGCCGGGCATGAAGGAGGCCAGCAGGCGCTGGGTCTGCTCATAGCTGCCCATCAGGGCGCCCGCGCCGCCGATGCCCGAGACGAACTCGACCAGGACTTCCTCGACCACCTGGGCCGCGACGGTGCCGAGACCGGCCATGGCCTGGGAGACCTCCTTGATCTCCTCCTCGTCGAGCTGCTGCCACAGGATGGTGTGCTCTTCGCCCAGCGACAGCAGGACGACGGCCGCCTTTTCAGGCCCCGACAGCTTGCGGATGTCGTCGATCGGCCCCTTTTTCCCTACCAGCCGGGTCATCAGGTTTCATGCACCCAGGAGCGAAGGATCGCCGTCGATTCCTCGGGGTGGGTATCCACGAAGTCGGCGACCTTCTTGATCGAGGACGCCTTCACCTGACCTTCGATGCGGGCGATGTCGAGGCGCTGGTCCATCTCGCTGGGACCGGCCAGCATCTGCGGCTGACCCGGCAGGGTTCCGCCGACGATCTGGGCGTCCAACGGCGTCACCGGGATGCCGTTGGCGCCGGCCAGGGCAGGCGTCGCCGCCCCGCCCGTGGCCGCCTTCAGCAACGGCCGCACGACGAAGAAGATCAGCAGGAAGCCGGTGATCACCAGAACGAGCAGTTCAATGCCGCGCATGATGTCGTTTTTGTCGAAGCTGAACATCGACGAGCCTTCGTCCGCGCCCGGCGCCGCCGAGGGCTCGCGATTGAAGCGGACGTTGACCACCTCGATCTTGTCGCCGCGCGTTTCGTCGATGCCGACGGCGGCCGCGACCAGGGTCTTGATCTGCTGCACTTCCTCGGCCGTGCGCGGCGCGTAGGTCGGCTCGCCCTTGCCGTCGGCGGCGGGGGTATACTTGCCGTCCACGGCGACCGAGACCGACAGCTTCTTGACCTCGCCCGGCTCCTTCACCGTCGTGGTGGTGGTGTTGGAGATCTCGTAGTTGGTCGTCTCGGTGTTTTCCGAGTTGGTGGAGCCGATCGGCGTTGCGTTCGGAGCCGCGCCGCCGGGGATGTTGTTGGTGGCGGTGACGCCGCCGTCGGCCTGACCCGTCGTATCCTGGGACTGTGAACCGTTGGTCGAGGTCGAGCGGACGACCTGGCCGTCGGGATCGAACTTCTGTTCCTGGGTGGTCGAGCGGCTGTGGTCGATGTCGGCGGTGACCTGGACGCGGGCCGCGCCGGCGCCGACGACGCCCTCGACAATGTCCTTGATCCGCGCCTGAAGCTGGGACTCGGTCGTGGCCTTGGCGGCCTCGGCGGTGGCGGAGGTGAAGCCGGTGTCTTCCGAGCCGGCAGCCAGGGTGCGGTTCGACTGGTCCGTGACCGTGACCTTGTCCGGCTTCAGGTTCGGCACCGAGGAGGCGACGACGTTGCGGAGGGCGCGAACCTGGTCGCCGCTGAGGTCACGACCGCCCACGCCCACGACCACGGCGGCGGTCGGATCCGCGGCGGCGGCCTGGAACATCTCGCGGCGCGGCATGGTGATGTGGACACGGGCCGAGGTGATGCCGCGCATCGACATGATGGTGCGCGACAACTCGCCCTGCAGGGCGCGCTGCTCGTTCAGGTTCTGCTGGAACTCGGTCTGACCCAGCACCGACTGGTTGTCGAAGATCTCGTAGCCGACGCTGCCCGAGGTCACGAGACCCTTGCCCGCCAGCATCAGGCGCGCCGTGCCGACCTCGTCGCGGCTGACGAAGATGGTCGAGCCGTCGCCCTTGGACGAATACTTGATGCCGGCCTGATCCAGGGCGGCGCCGATCTCGGAGGCTTCGCGCAAGTCGAGATTGGAATAGAGCAGAGCATCAGGGGCCTGACCCACGCGCAGCATGACGGCGACCAGCACCGCCGCCACGCCGGCGGCGACGCCGAGCACCGCAGCCAGGCGGCCGATACCGAACTTCTGCAACGCCGCCGTGAAGCCGCCCACGCGTCCCCGCCCATCCACTGGCGGGTCGAACTGATCCCGCTAGGCAGAAACTGCCGCCTGGATGGTAAACGCGGCGTTAAGATGCGTTAAAGATTGAGGGAATCCGACTTTGTCTTTCCTCCCCATTGCATGGGGAGGGGGACCGCGAAGCGGTGGAGGGGCCGACACAAACGTCAGCCGTCGAGGCGCCCCCTCCGTCACGTCGGCTGCGCCGCCGCGCCACCTCCCCATCGCTGCGCGACAGGGAGGAAAGAAAAAGGCGGCGCGCCCTTCGACGCGCCGCCTTCCCCGAGTGTCTGCCGATGAAAGCTTAGGCCGCCTTCAGCAGCTCAGCCTTCTGGTCCGCCGCCGCCTGGATGCGGGCTTCGGCGATGGCGTCGGCGATCAGGTGGGTCGGCTTGTTCTCGGAGGCCGAACGCTCGAGGATTTCCTCGAAGGTCTCCATCAGGCGCGACAGCTTGCCTTCAACCCAGGCGGCGTCATAGGCGCCGCCCGACTGACGGGCGTTCATTTCCGAGGCGACGTTGATGATGCCGCCGCCGTTGACGACGTAGTCAGGCGCATACAGGACGCCGCGACGGAACAGTTCGTCGCCGATATCGGCGGTGGCCAACTGATTGTTGGCGGCGCCGCAGACGGCCTTGACCTTGAGGCGGCCCAGGGTCTGCAGGTTCAGCGTCGCGCCCAGGGCGCAGGGCGCATAGATGTCGGCGGCGACGTCATAGATGGCGTCGGGGGCGACGATCTCGGCGCCGGTCTTGGCGGCGACGGCTTCCAGGTTGGCCTGGTTGACGTCGGTGATAATCAGCCTGGCGCCGGCCTTGTGCAGCTTCTCGGCCAGATAGGCGCCGACGTGGCCCACGCCCTGGATGGCGACGGTCAGGCCGGTCATATCGTTCTGGTTGAACAGGCGGCGGGCGACGACCAGGTTCGAGCGGAACACGCCCTCGGCGGTGACGGGGCTGGGGTCGCCCGAGGCTTCCGGGCCGTCCTTCAGGCCCAGGACGTATTCGGTGACCTTACGGGCTTCGGCGATGTCCTCGACCGAGGTGCCGACGTCTTCGGCGGCGTAGTAGTTGCCGCCCAGGCCGTTCAGGAAGCGGCCGAAGGCGCGGAACAGCTCCGGCGACTTCTGGGTGCGGCTGTCGCCGATGATGACCGACTTGCCGCCGCCCATTTCGAGGTCCGCGACCGCGTTCTTGTAGCTCATGCCCTTGGACAGACGCAGCACATCTTCCAGGGCTTCAGCGGCGGTGGCGTAGTTCCACATGCGGGTGCCGCCGACGGCGGGACCACGCGCGGTGGAGTGAACCGCGACGATGGCCTTCAGGCCAGTTTTCTCGTCATGGAAGGCGTGGACGCCTTCATGGTTCGCGAAAGAGGGAGAATCAAACAGCGTCTTGCCCATGACAGGCCTTTCCTGGGGTATTTTTTATGCGCGTGGAGATACGCCGCGTCCGCCTACAGGGCAAGCGTGTCGGTTTCGCGTCAGGAAAAGGCGGGTTCAGCGCGCTTTGGGGTCAGTCCGCCGGGCCGGCAGCACCGGCCCCGCTCCGGACGGCAAGGGGGCGGCGGCGTCGCGCAGCCAGGCCTCGACGTCGCGATAGCCGACCTCGCCCTGCAAATCGCGGTTCAGGATGTGCCAGCCGTTCGGATAATAGCCCGTGCGCAGGTTGGGCCGCTCGCCCGCCCGCTCCAGCGCCAGCCGCATCGGGCCCTTGCGCACGATCTGGTCGTGGGCGCCGTAGAGCAGCAGGGTCGGTTTCTCGATCGCGCCGAGGCGCAGCGAGGCCGCCTCCATCAGGTCGACCAGGCCGCTCATGGAATCGAAGCGGGTGGAGATGATGCTGAGCGGATCGCGACCGTTGCGGATCAGTTCCAGCGTATTGTCCGAGGCGCGGATGTTGCGCACGGCGAAAGCCGGCGGTTCGACCGCCCTGTCGCCCATCAGACGGGCGGCGGCCCACAGGCCGGCGCGGTTGAACGGACTCTGGCTGGACCAGCCCCAGACACCGGGGGCCAGAAGGACCACCCGGTCGGCGTCGGGCGGGGCCTCGCCCCCGAAGGCGGCGATGGTCGAGGAACCGCCCATGCTTTCCCCCGCCACCACGATCAGGGCGTTCGGGCGCTCGGCGCGCACCAGGGCGACGATGGTGCGCAGGTCGGCGCTGGTCAGGCTCTCGGGCGCGAACTCGCCGCGATGGGGCGACAGACCGAAGCCGCGCTGGTCATAGGCCCAGGTCTCGATGCCCCGCGTCGCCCACCACGGCCCGGCCAGCCGGAAGGAGGCATAGTGGTCGTTGAACCCGTGCAGGGCGACGATGACCGCCCACGGCTCCTGCCCCTCGGGGCTCCAGCGCAGATAGGGCAGCCGCGCGCCGTCCTGAACGACAAAGGCGCCCCGCCCCAGCGTCCCGGCCTCGATACGCGGACCATGAAAGCCATTGGGCGGCACCTGCGCGCCTTGCAGATGCGGCGTGGCGCAGGCGGACAGGGCGAGACAGAGAAACGCGGCGACGATGGCTCCTCGCCCTTCTCCCCTCGAGGGAGAAGGCGGCTTGCGAAGCAAGACGGATGAGGGGGCTGTCGGTTGCACCCTGACCATCAACTGTCGGAAGCGCCGATAGCGCCCCCTCATCCGAGCGCCTCCGGCGCCCACCTTCTCCCACAAGGGGAGAAGGGTCGAAACAGGAAAGGTCACGCCAGAATCTCCGCTGTCCTCTGGCGAAGGTAGGGCAGAACCTCGGCCTCGAACCACGGGTTTTTCTTCAGCCAGGCGGTGTTGCGCCATGACGGGTGCGGCAGGGGCAGGATGGCGGGGGCGTAGTCGCGCCAGGCGCGGACGGTCTCGGTCATGTTCGCCTTGACGCGGTCGCCGAGCGCCCAGGTCTGGGCGTAGCCGCCGACCAGCAGGGTCAGCTCGACCTTCGGCAGTTCGGTCAGCAGGCGGGGCCGCCACAGCTCGGCGCAGCGGCGCGGCGGCGGATAGTCGCCGCCTTTCGGGTCCGTGCCGGGAAAACAGAAGGCCTGGGCGGCGACGCCGAGACGCGGGTCGCCGTAGAAGGTCGCCTGATCCACGCCCAGCCAGTCGCGCAGGCGATCGCCGGACGGGTCGGTGAAGGGCAGACCGCTCTCATGCACCCTTCGTCCCGGCGCCTGACCGCAGATCAGCAGACGGGTTTCGGGCGCGACCATGACCACCGGGCGCGGCGTGTGGGGCAGTTGTCCCAGGCACGCCCGGCAGGCGCGGATCTCGGCCAGGACATCGTCCAGGCCGGTTTCAGGGTCAGTCGAAATCGTCATCCGATTTTTCGACAGGCGGCAGGGCCGCCAGGGTCGCGGCCGTCTCGGCCTCGGTCGGCAGGCGCAGACGGATCACGCCCTTGAAGGCGTTGGGATCGACCGCCTTGCCCTTCTTGGTGATGGTCAGCCTCCCCTGACGCATAAGGCCCAGAGCCGTGGCGCGGACCTTGGGCAGCATGCGCTGCCACTGCTCGGGCTGCAGCGCCTTGGCCACATCGGCCGGTTCAATGCTCTTGCCGCCGACGTTCTTGGGATCGGCCTTGGCCAGTTTTTCAAAAATGGCCGCTTCGATTGGATCGCTCATCGGGTCTATATGCTGCACCGCAAGATCGGAAAGAAGGCGTAATCGGCATGGTCGCGAAAATCACCATCACGGAAGGCGAGTTCGCCGGCTGGCAGACCTACGACCTGCACGACACCTTCGACGTGGTGGTCGGCCCCTTCTACGGCAAGCTGGACCCCGACGGCCATATGCGCTGCGCCTTCCGCGCCGAACAGAAGCACATGAACGCCGGCGGCCGCATGCACGGCGGCTGCCTGATGACCTTTGCGGACATCGCCATGTTCCAGATCGCCTATCAGGAGATGGAGGGGGCGTCCGGCGTGACGGTGCAACTGGATTCCACCTTCATCGACGGCGCTTACGTGGGCGAGTTGATCGAGGCGACCGGCCAAGTGACCAAGGCAGGCAAGAGCCTGATCTTCGTGCGCGGTCAGATCACCACCGGCGAGCGGCTGCTGATGACCTTCTCGGGCGTGATCCGGAAGTTCACGCCTCGGGGCTGACGCGGGCGAAAACGGCAAGGCCCGCCGCCAGCGCCGCCGCCGGCCAAAGGGCGCTCAGCCCCAGCGCACCATAGCTGAAGGCGCCCACAACCGCCCCGCCGAACAGACCGACCCACAACAGCAGATAGGGTGCGAAGGCCGTCCGATGTCCGCCACGCAGGGCGCCGGCCAGCGCCTGCCCCAGCTTGACCAAGGCCCCGGTCATATAGGTCAGGCCTACGCCGACCTCGCCGTCTCGCAGAAAGACGGCGTTCTCGATCCCCATAGCCAGAACCATCAAGCCCACCGCCAGCGGCGTCAGGCCCATGGACACGGCCAGAGCGGCGACCGCCAGAAGCGCCGCCTCCAGCGTCAGCACGCGGCTGCGCGAGCGCATCCCCTCGCCGCCCGCGACCAATGCGCCCAAAGCCGCACCCAGGACGAACAGGCCCAGGATCGCCGCCGCCACGCCTACGGTGCGCCAGTCGCCCATCGACACCCCGACCGCCATCCGGGTCGAGTTGCCGCTCATGAAGGAGACGAACAGCCCACCCAGCTGCAGGAAGCCAAGGCTGTCGATATAACCGGCCAGGGCCGCCAGCAGCACCGCCATGCCCCGCTCGAACGGGGCCAGGGTCCGCATGGAGGCTAGACCCCGGCTTTCGCCGCCGGGCGGGCGCGACAGGCGTCCATCCAGCGGGCCAGATGGATCAGGTCTTCCGGCGGGCGGTATTTAACCAGACGAGCGAAATCCAGACCCACGGCGGCGACGATGTCGGCGATGGTGAAGCGGTCGGCGGCGATGAACTCATGCTCGGCCAATTGCCGGTCCAGCAAGCGCATGAACTTCTCGGCGCCCAAGCGACTGTATTCGGCCACCTGGGGCTGGGGCGCTTCGAGGGCGGCCAGGGCCGGATGGCTGAAGCGCACGTTCAGCATCATGGGATTGGCCAGGTAGATCTCGCACCGGCGGGTCCACATCTCGATGATCGCCTGTTCCTTCGGGTCGCGCCCGAAAAGATTGGGCTCGGGATGCAGGGCCTCCTGATAGCGGCAGATGGCGATGGATTCCGAGAGGCAGGTCCCGTCGTCCAGTTCCAGCGCCGGGACGTGCGGCACGCCGACCCTGGCGCGATAGGCCGGGGTGCGGTGCTCGCCCGCCAGCAGGTCGATCTCGACGAACTCGACATTGTCGATGCCCTTCTCGGCCATGACCCAGCGGACCCGGCGCGGATTGGGCGCGCGATAGGAGGTGTAGAGCTTCATCGGACGCTTCCCCCGGTTCAGATCAAACCTACTGGCCGAACACCGAGGCCGGCATGGCCCCGACGATGCAGGCGGTCATCAGGGTGGCCAGGAAGCCCGCCAGCAGCGCCTTCCACACCAGACCCAGAACTTCCTCGCGGCGCTCGGGCATCAGCACCGACAGACCGGTGACGGTGATGCCCACCGAGCCGATGTTGGCGAAGCCGCACAGGGCATAGGTCATCAGCATCCGGGTGCGCTCGGTCATCTCGCCGTCCGGTGCCGCGCCCAGTTTGATGAAGGCGACGAACTCCGTCAGGGTCAGCTTGACCCCCAGCAACCAGCCAGCCGTCTGCGCATCGGCCCACTCCACCCCGATCAGCCAGGCCAGCGGCGAGAAGACCACGCCCAGGATGCGCTCGACGCTCAGCGGCTCGCCGCCGATCCAGAAGGCGCCCAGCATGACGTTGGCCAGGGCCACCAGGGCCACGAAGACGATCAGCACGGCCGAGATGTTCAGCACGACCATCAGGCCGTCCGAGGTGCCCTTGACGATGGCGTCCACCGCGCTGTCGTATTTCAGCGCCGAGTTGTAGTCGGCGACCGCCCCGCCCTCGCCCGGCTTCTCGGGGATGATGACGCGGGCCAGCAGGACGCCCGCCGGGGCCGAGACGATGGATGCGACCAGGACGTGGCCCGCCGCATTGGTCAGCACCGGCGCCAGGATGGTGGCGTAGGCCACCATGGTCGAACCGGCGACGGTGGCCAGACCGACCACCATCATCAGGAAGACCTCCGAGCGGGTCAGCTTGTCCAGATAGGCGCGGATGACGATGGGGCTTTCGATCATGCCCAGGAAGACATTGGCCGCGACCGCCAGGGCCGAGGCGCCGCCCAGGCCCATGGTCCGCTGGAACAGGAAGCCGAAGCCGAGGGTGATCCACTTCAGGATCTTCCAGTGCCACAGCAGGGCCGACAGGGCCGAGATGACCAGGATCAGCGGCAGGACCTTGAAGGCGAAGGTGAACAGGGCCCCTACATTGGCGACGGCGTAGGGTTGGTCCCCGCCCGCCAGATAGCCGAAGACGAACTTGGTCCCCTCTTCGGTGGCCAATTCCAGACCCTTCACGGCGTTGTTGACGCCGTCCAGCACCACCTGTGAGCCGGGAATGGCGAAGGTCGCCAGGATCAGGGCCGCCTGCACCGCCACCGCACCAATGGCCAGACGCCACGGAAAGAGCCTGCGGTTCTCGGACAGGGCCCAGCAAACGGCGATGATGACGACCAGGCCCAGAAGGCTCTGCAGGTTCAGAAGGCTGAACATGGGAAAAGGCGGCTCCGCGAGCGACCGACGGCCGAGAGCCGCCTTTAAAACCTGCTTGAACGCTACCGCGCGGCTTCTGGTCAAGTGCGCATGCGGCGTCCTGCCGCGCCAAAGCCTCGCCGCCGTCTAAACTTCGCCGTTATGCGAGCGGCTGATCACCGTTACGTCATCATCGGGGAGAGATCGAATGCGCAAGGTGTTGATCGGAGCAGCGGCGGCGAGCGCCCTCTTGGCGGGATGTCAGGAGGGATCGCACCAATACGCCGACGAGTCGGTGGACGTTGCACTGATGGAAGCGGCGCCGCCCGCCGATACGGCCGCGACGGCGTCCACGCCATCGGCCAGCAGCGCCGCGCCGGTCGTCGCCCCCAGCATCGCCTACGCCTATCAGTTCGGGCTGGAGCTTCCCGCCGACGCCGTGCCGACCGTGATGGCGCGCCACGAGCAGGCCTGCATCGCCGCCGGCGCCTCGGCCTGCCAGGTGATCGGTTCCAACTCCAGCCGGGTCGGCCGCGACGCGGTCGAGGCCCGCCTGGAGATGCGGGCGACGCCCGCCTATGTCGCCCGGTTCCGCGCGGCGCTGGACGGCGAGGCCAAGGGCGCCGGCGGCCGCGTGGCCCGGCAGGCCGTCGAGAGCGAGGACCTGACCCGCCAACTGATCGACACCGAGGCGCGGATGCGGGCCATGGAGACCCTGCGCGACCGCCTGCAGCAGCTTCTGGCCACGCGCAGCGGCACGCTGGAGCAACTGCTCCAGGTCGAGCGCGAACTGGCGCGGGTGCAGGGCGAACTGGACGCGACCCGCTCGGCCCTGGCCGTCATGCGGACGCGGGTGCAGACCTCAAGGCTGGACGTGACCTACAGCGCGGCGGGACAGCTGGCGCCCGACAGCGCGGCGCGACCGGTCGTGGACGCGCTGAACTCCGCCTCCTACGCCTTCATGTCGTCGCTGGGGGTGCTGATCCTGTTCATCGCCAGCGTCCTGCCGGTCCTGCTGGTCGGGGTTCCGCTGATCTGGCTGCTGTGGCGCTGGCGCAGGAGCGTAAGTAGCCGCAAGGCCGCCGAGGCGGCGCGCAACAAAAAGGCGGAGGGTGAACCCTCCGCCTGATCTGATCAGAGCTGACCGCGGACCAGCTTGCCGTAGTCGTCCATCAGGGTCAGCGACAGCTCGCCCGGCGTGAAGCGATAGTCGCCGATCTCGCTGACCGGGGTGACCTCGGCGGCCGAGCCGGTGAGGAAGCATTCCGAGAAGCCCGACAGTTCTTCCGGCAGGATGTCGCGGATCACCACCTCGATGCCCTTGGCCTGGGCCATCTCGATCACGGTCTGGCGGGTGATGCCGTCCAGGATGTGGTCGACGCGCGGCGTGTGCAGAGCGCCGTTCTGGACGAAGAAGACGTTGGCACCGGTGGCCTCGGCCACATAGCCGCGCCAGTCCAGCATCATGGCGTCGGCGAAGCCGCGCTTCTCGGCCGCCGTCTTGGACATGGTGCAGATCATGTAGAGGCCGCCGGCCTTGGCCGTCGAGGGGGCCGTGGCCGGGTCGGGGCGGCGCCACTTGGCCCACTCCAGACGGATGCCCTTCTTCTTGACCTCGGGGTCGAAATAGCTGGGCCATTCCCAGGCGGCGATGGCCAGGTGGACCTTGCTGTTCAGCGAGGAGACGCTGAGCTGTTCGGCGCCCAGATAGGCCACCGGACGGATGTAGCAGTCGGTCAGACCGTTCTTTTCACAGGTTTCCTTGCAGGCGGCGTCGATCTCGGCCACGCTGTAGGGAATGTCGAAGTCCAGCAGCTCGGCCGAGCGCTTCAGCCGTTGGCTGTGCGCCGTCAGCTTGAAGATTTCGCCGCCATACATACGCTCACCCTCGAACACCGACGAGCCGTAGTGAAGGCCATGGGTCAGAACGTGCGTTTTCGCGTCCCTCCAGGGCACGAACGCGCCGTCAAACCAGATCCAGCCGTCACGATCGTCGAAAGGAACGAAGGCCATTGAATAACGTCTCCTCGGGATGTGGTCCGGTTACACTCTTCTCTCCCGCCGCCGTCAACGCCTTTGCGTTCGGCAGGATCGCCTAAGACATGACTGATACGCGCTCGAACGGCCGCTCCGGCCCCATCGCTGCTCCCGGCGCCGGCCGTCACCTGCTGGTCGTCGACGACGACGACAGAATCCGCGAACTGCTCAAGGAGTTCCTGACGCGCGAGGGTTATCGCGTCACCGGCGCCGCCCACGCGGGCGCGGCGCGGCGTCTGGTCGAACTGATCGAGTTCGACCTGATCGTGCTGGACGTCATGATGCCGGGCGAGAGCGGCTTCGACCTGACCAGCTGGATCCGCAGCCAGGCCTCCCTGTCCAAGACCCCGGTCCTGCTGCTGACCGCCAAGGGCGATCCCAACGACCGGATCGAGGGCCTGTCACGCGGCGCCGACGACTACATGTCCAAGCCCTTTGATCCGCGCGAACTGGCGCTGCGGGTCGAGGCCATCCTGCGCCGCACCGGCGGCAAGCCCATGACCCCGCGCGAGATCCGCATGGGACCGGCGGTGTTCGACATGGAGCGGCTGGAACTGACCCGCGACGGCGAGTTGCAGCGTCTGACCGAGGCCGAGGCGCAACTGCTGAAGACCCTGGCCATCCACGCCCACTCGCCGGTCGAGCGCATGAACCTGTCGCCCGACACCGCCGACATCACCGGCCGGGCCGTGGACGTGCAGGTGACGCGCCTGCGCCGCAAGCTGGAGGCCGACCCCAAGAACCCGCGCTATCTGCAGACCGTGCGCGGCGTCGGCTACATGCTGGCGCCGGACTGACCCGTCGATGAGACTGCTGCCCTTCAACGTCTGGGCGCGGGTGATCAAGCGCCGCCTGCCGACCTCGTTGTGGGGGCGGTCGTTGCTGATCATCGTCCTGCCGGTGCTGATCATGCAGGGGGCCGTGACCTGGGCCTTCTTCGACGCCCACTGGCAGGCCGTGACCGCGCGCCTGTCCGAGGGCCTGGCCGGGGATGTGGCCTGGGCGGCCGAAAGCTATCGCGACCAGCCGACGGCGCAGAACCTGGCCGTCATCGCCGACCGGGCCGAGCGGTCGATGCAGCTTTCCATCGCCTTCCAGGACGGGGCGGTCCTGCCGGATGAACAACGGCGCGGGGCGATCGGCGTGGTTGACCGCGTCCTGGAGAAGGCCCTGTCCTCGCGCCTGGACCAACCCTTCTGGTACGACACCACCCGCTACCCCGCCTATGTCGACATCCGGGTGCAGGAACCGGGCGGCGTGCTGCGCGTCATCGCGCCGCGTGAACGGGCCGTGGCGACCCAGGCCCACATCTTCGTCCTGTGGCTGACCATCGCAACCGTCCTGCTGCTGGGCGTGGCGGTGCTGTTCATCCGCAATCAGGTGCGGGCCATCGAGCGCCTGGCCGACGCCGCCGAGGCCTTCGGCCGGGGCGAGAGCGTGCCGCGCTTCAAGCCCCACGGCGCGCGCGAGGTGCGGGCCGCCGCCAGCGCCTTCCTGGACATGCGTGGCCGCATCCAGCGTCATATCGACCAGCGCACGGCCCTGCTGGCCTCGGTCAGCCACGACCTGCGCACGCCCCTGACCCGCCTGCGGCTGGAGCTGGCCCTGGCCCCGCCCTTCAAGCGCGCCGAGGCGATGAAGGGCGACCTGGACGAGATGGAGCACATGATCGACGAATACCTGGCCTTC
Organism: Brevundimonas sp.; assembly: GCA_022712235.1. Classification (GTDB taxonomy): domain Bacteria; phylum Pseudomonadota; class Alphaproteobacteria; order Caulobacterales; family Caulobacteraceae; genus Brevundimonas. Next base: position 24,140 of record JALAGW010000161.1, read on the forward strand.
GCCAGAGGCGAGGCCGGCGAGGCCATGCAGTCGATCTCCGTGCCTGAAATGCTGCGTCGCGCGGCCGAGGACGCCCGCCGCGCCGGGGCCGAGGTCACGGTCGAGGCGCCGGACGAACTGGACGCCATGCTGCGCCCCCTCGCCTTCCGCCGGGCGCTGAACAATCTGGCCGGCAACGCCGCCGTCCACGGCGAGCACGTGCGCCTGTCGGCCCGCCCCCTGCCCTCGGGCGGACTGGAGATCGCCGTCGAGGACGACGGACCGGGCATCCCGGACGACATGCACGAGGAGGCCTTCCGGCCCTTTTCCCGGCTGGACGCCTCGCGCAATCAGAACAGCAAGGGCGTCGGCCTGGGCCTGGCCATCGCGCGGGACGTGGCGCGCGGCCACGGCGGCGACATCACCCTGAGCCGCAGCGACCTGGGGGGCCTGAAGGCTTCGATCCGTCTGCCCGGATAAATCGCCGCGCCCCTCTGGCGTGACTGTAAAATCATCGCCATCTTGAGGCCGTTCCAGGGGGGCCTGGATCAGGAGTCCGTATGATGCGTAATTTCACGTTTCTCGCACCGCTCACCGCCGCTCTGGCCCTCGCCGGCGCCGCTGCGGCCCAACCCTCCGCCGTCGTCGTCACGGTCAGCCCCGACTTCGCCAAGACCGCCGAAGAACTTGGCCAGCGCGACGTCCAGCAACAGGTCGACGACCTGACCGCCAAGGTCACGCGCGTCCTGACCGAGCGTCACGCTCTGGACGGCGCCCGGATCGAACTGACGATCACCGACCTGAAGCCGACCCGGCCGACCATGCAGCAGACCGCCGCCAAGCCGGGTCTGGACCCGCTGCGCAGCATCTCGATCGGCGGCGCCGCCGTCGAGGGCACGATCACGACCGCCTCGGGCGAGGTGCACCCGGTCAAGTACGACCACTATTCGAACAACCTGGCCGACGTGCGCGGTTTCAGCACCTGGCAGGATGCAGGCACGGCCTTCAACCGGCTGGCGCGCAACCTGGCCGACGGGCGCTACGTCACCCGCTAAGTTCCGTCGACTTGGCCACAGCCGCCTGAACGGCGCTCTCGACCGCCCGGTCGAGAGCGCCGTTTGCGTTCAGGGCCACAAGGCCGGCCTGGGTCACGCCGCCGGGCGAGGCCACGCGGTCGATCAGGGCGTCCAGAGCCTCGGTCCCCTCCACGCCCGCCGCGGCTGAACGAAGCGTAGCGCGGGCCAGCCGCACGGCGGCCTCGGGCGTCAGACCTTCCTCGACACCGGCCTGGGCCAGGGCGCGGGTAAAGGCGAAATAATAGGCGGGGCCGCAACCGGACACGGCGGTCGCGGCGTGCATGGCGGCTTCCTCGTCCAGATGGACGGTCTCGGCGATGGGGGCGAACAGGGTCTCGCCCACAGCGCGGGCCGCGTCATCGCCGGCCCAGATGGTCGCCACGCCCTGGGCCTGGGCCACCCCGGTCGTCGGCATGATGCGGACGACGGAACGGCCGTCGAAGCCCGCCGAAATTGTCTCGCCCCGAACCCCGGCCATAACCGAGACGATGACGGCGTCAGGCGCGAGGTGAGGCAGAACGGGGCGCGAGGCCTCGAACCACCTGGCCGGCTTGACGCCGATGACAAAGGCGCGGGCGTCCTTCAGGTCTTCCAGCGGCGGATTGATCCGCGCCCCCAGGGCCCGCGCCGCCTCGGCGGCGGGCTGTTCGGACAGGGTCAGGATGATGAGGTCGGCGGGATCGACCGCACCGGTCATCAGCCAGCCTTCGAGGATGGCCGAGCCCAGCCGCCCCACGCCTTGCAGGGCGACGGGGCCGCTCATCAGGCCGTGCCCACGGTTTCGAAGAGGCAGGCGTCGATGGCTTCCTGCGCCTTCTTGGAGCCCCGCACCATGAAGTCGAAGGCGGGGTAGTAGCGGTCGGCGGCCTCGATGGCGGCGTCGATCATGGACGCGGCCTGGGCCAGGGTCGGGCGTTCGCTGTGCGGCAGGGCCAGCGAATGACGGAAGACGATCTCGCCCTCGTCCGGCCAAACCTCGAAATGGCCCAGCCAGGTGCGCTGGTTGATCATGGCGACCAGTTCATAGGCGGCGGCGCGGCGCGTCTTCATGACCCGAAGGTCGAGCGCGCAGCACAGCTGAAGGCAGTCGCCCTCGGGCCGCCAGGCGAACCAGAGCTCATAGTCCTTCCAGTCGCCCGCGAGAGCGAAGGCCAGGTCGCCGTCGTCCGTGCGGTCGAACGGCAGGTTCTCCGCGTTGAGGACATGCTCCACGACATCCAGAGGGTCGTAGGGAACGTCGACCTCTTCGGGCCGGGCTGCATCCATCAGGGGTTCACAATCTTAACTCGAGGGGTCGCGACTCACGACCTGCAAACGAACGGTAAACGTGTTCGCAGATTCGGCTCAACCGGCGGTGTCGGCGTCAGGCTTCGCAGCTGTGGACGTTCCGGCCGACGCCTTTTTCGCAGGTGTTTTCTGAGCCTTAAGCTCGGCGACCTCGGCGCGCAGGGCGGCGATCTCGTCCTTCAGCACGTCGAACTCGTCGCGACGGACCAGATCCATTTCAGCGACGAAGCGGTCAGCCTGGGCGCGCCAGGCGGCCTTGGCCTCTTCACCCGCAGCCTGGGCCAGACCCATGGCGCCGGTCGTCAGCTTGGCGAACTCGTCCAGAAGGGGATTGAGAGTCTGCATGATCAAATCTCGCGTCTCGGCCGCACCAGCATATGGTTAATGGCGTCGTAAATTGGGTGAACGAAACCTTTCCGTCCGAACCGGCTATAAACTGCTTCGCGGGAAAAGCGCGCGACGAATGCAGTCTCGCTTGCTAGATGATTTCGGGTCCCAAACGGCGCTGACGGAGGCCCTGTGCCCTTCCCCGAATTCGATCCTGTCCTGATCCATCTCGGCCCCCTGCCCATCCGCTGGTACGCCCTGGCCTATGTCGCCGGGATCGTGCTGGGCTGGTGGTACGCCTCGCGCCTGGCCAAGACCGAGCGCCTGTGGGCGCCGGGCAAGCCGCCGGTGACGGGACCGCAGCTGGACGATCTGGTGCTGTGGATCACCCTGGGCGTCATCCTTGGCGGCCGCTTCGGCTACGCCCTCTTCTACAAGCCGGTGATGTTCGCCCAGTTGTTCACCGGCGACAGCTGGGGCGAGCGGCTGGAGCTGCTGCAGCTGTGGACCGGGGGCATGAGCTTCCACGGCGGCTTCCTGGGCGTGGTCATCGCTTCTGGCGGTTGGCGTAAAGCGCGATGGCGATGACCA
>JALAGW010000162.1 GCA_022712235.1 Brevundimonas sp.
ATCTCAAGGTCGACCACGAGGGCAAGGACCTGCCCGAGCTGCCGCCCGTCGAGCAGTCGCCCCGCACCCTCAGCCGCCCGGAGCTGCTGAACGCGCCGGCCGAATAGGCGCCTCCGACAACCTTGCTTGACGACGCGGGGCGACGGTGTAAAACGTCCTTGTCAGCAGGGGAGGGTCGTCGTGGCCGGCAAGCGTAAACTCTATATTCAGTCGGCGATCGCCCTGGGCCTGTTCCTGGCCGCCACCTTCGTCACCGGGGGCGTCATCGGCTACCTGAGCGAGGGGGACAAGGACCTGCTGGCCAGCCCGGTCGCCCTGGCCGTGGTCGTCGCCTTCGCCGCCGTCTCCATGCTGATCGCCATGTGGATCAGCCTGAAGTGGATGAGCTCCATCGATGAGGCGGCGCAGGAGGCCCACAAGTGGTCCTGGTTCTGGGGCGGCTCCAGCGGCATGGCCGTCGGCGGCGTCTTCGTCATTCTGGCCGCCATGCCTCAGGCGGCGGCCCTCAAGATACCCGCGTGGTACGCTGATCGCACCGATCCGGCCGCCTACGCCGCCACCGGCGCCTTCGCCATGCTGACGCTGATGCTGATCGGCTATGGCGTCGCCTGGGCCTGGTGGTGGCTGGGTCGGCGTTAAGGGGCGGCGCATGAACAACCGTCTCAAGGTCCTGCGCGCCGAGCGCGACTGGAGCCAGGCCCATCTGGCGACCGCGCTCGGCGTCTCGCGCCAGACCGTCAATGCGCTGGAGACCGGCCGCTACGACCCCTCCCTGCCGCTGGCCTTCAAGATCGCGCGCCTGTTCCAGTTGCCGATCGAATCCATCTTTTCGGACGAGGAATAGGGTTCGGCGCGCCGGACCGACTGACCTTCAGCCACAAAGGACGCCCTTCATGCCCATCGCCCGCCTGACCGCCTGCGTTCGATCGACCCTGACTGCCGGGGCCGCCGTGTCGGCCCTGCTGCTCGCGCCCTCGGCCATGGCCCAGGCGGCGGCCGCCGCGCCCGTCGCGGTCACCGCGGCGCCGGCCGGTTCGGGACCGGGCCTGTGGGTGGTGCGCGACGCCGACTCGACCCTCTATCTGTTCGGCACCGTCCATGTGCTGAAGCCCGAGACCCCCTGGGGCACGGCCCGCGTCGACCAGGCCTTCGCCAGCGCCGACGAATACTGGTTCGAGATCGCGGACCTGACCGATCAGACCGGCGTCATGCCTGTGATCCAGGCCAAGGGCGTGTCGCCCGACCGTCCTCTGTCCAGCCTGCTGACCGCCGAGGAAATGACCGACCTCGACGCCGCCGCCCGCACCGTCGGCGCGACGGCGGCGCAACTGGACCCGCTGCGCCCCTGGCTGGCCAGCCTGCAGTTGGCGCTCGCCTCGATCCAGAAGGCCGGCTATGTCGCGGCCAACGGCGGGGATCAGGTCCTGCACGCGCGCGCCGCCGCCACCGGCAAGCCGATCAAGGGCTTCGAGACCGCGCCCCAGCAGATCGGCTTCATCGCCGACATGTCCGAAGACGCCCAACTGGCCATGTTGCGCTCGGGTCTCAAGGAGTTCGACACGGCCGAAGTCGTCCTGGGTCAGATGGTCGCCGCTTGGTCCACCGGCGATGTCGAAGGACTGGACGCCTTGATCGGCCAGGAGATGAAGGCGGAATCCCCCGAGTTGTACGCCGTCATGCTGACCCGGCGGAACACGAATTGGGCCGATCAGATCCAGACCCTGCTGGCGGGTTCGGGCACGGCCTTCATCTCGGTCGGCGCCGGCCATCTGGCGGGCTCCGACAGCCTTCAGGCGCAGTTGGAGCAGCGCGGCGTCTCGGTCGAACGTATCCGCGACTGAACCGCACGGCTCCATCGATTTTCCACAGGCCCGGCCCCGCGCCGGGCCTTTCCTTTTCGGCCCCGCCCTCTATGGTCCGCCCTCAGCGCGGTCGTAGTTCAGAGGTAGAACGTCAGCTTCCCAAGCTGAATGTCGCGGGTTCGATTCCCGCCGGCCGCTCCATCTCCTCTCGTGATTTTACGGCCAGCCTCGCCCGAGGCGGCAGGCCTGACGCTTCGGCGGCGACTCCGGTCGTGCGGAACGCTGGGGGGCGTGCAGTTCCGCGTGAGGTCGTCGCGCCGAAGCGCCTGTGTTTGAGCGGGGGCGGATGCGCCCACGCCCGGCCCGCCCGTTGACGCGTCGATCCCGCAAACGCGGTGGTGGCGATCGACGCGCCTGGGGTCCGGCGACACGGCCGCGCGGGCGATGTCATGTCGCGACGGTCGGCGCAGTCTGGAGCCCGTTCGAAGTCTTTCTGGCGGCGCTGATTGTAAAATCGCCGAGGGTCTCGGCGCTATCGGAGGGGCTTTCCCTAGAAAGACGTGCCAGTTCATTAATTTACGAAGTTAATAACTTGTTAGTAATCTCCGTTTCACTTTGTTGATGGATTTTTCTATAAAAACACAAGTAATTATTAGACATAAATATGTAAAATAGCACGAATTACTTGCTGTTGTTTCGCATCTTGCCTCAGTTTCTTAGTTTTGAGTATCACCAATATGTGGGGTGTTTGCGGGAATATTTTGAGGTATGGTCAATTTCGTCGATATTGTGGCGTTGCGGCAGGGTGGTGGAAACAACGGGTCGGACGGGGGCGGCCAGAGCTTGGAGTGTCAGGGTGGCGCAAAGTTCTGTTGAGTTTGATCTGGCGGCCGGCGCGCCAGGAGAATCGTTCTGGTTCTCGACCGATCGGCGGGTGTCGCGGGACCGGCGACGGGGTTCAGCGACGGACGGGTCCGGGCCGGACGCCCTCTGCGGTCGGGCGCTGGCCAACTGGATCGACGGCGAGCGTCGCGCCCGTTTGATCGTGACGCGCGATCTGGACGTCATGTGGATGAACGAGGCTGCGCGGGTGCTGCGCGACGAAGGCGAGGCGTTCGAGATTTGCGACGGGCGGCTGGCCCCGCGCTCCGCCATAGTCGCCGCTCTGGTCGCGGCGGCGCGGCCAGAGGAGGCGGGCTGCGCCGTGGCGCCGGGCGAGGGCGGCCGTCATTGGGTGGCCTGGGCGCGAGAAGTCTGCACCGCGCCGGAGGCCTTGATCGGCCTGACCTTGCAGCGGGCGCGAAGCGAGGTCCGCTTTCAGGCCCTGATCGAGAACCACATGCTGACGCCGTCCGAAGGGCGGATCATCGAGATGTTGCTGGCCGGCGTCGAAACGGGGCGAGTCGCCCAGGCGCTCGACATCTCGATCGAAACCCTGCGCACGCACCTGAAGCACGCCTATCAGAAGCTGGGCGTGCGCAGTCGCGGCGAACTGTTCGCCGAGGCGCTGAGCTTCGTCAGTCCCTGAAAGACGCCGGGAGCTTCAGGCGGCGGGCGCCGACGCGGGGATCACTGGCGCGGGCGCGGGCGTCGCGACTTCGGCCTGGACCAGCAGGGGGCCAAGCGCGAAGGCCGCCGCCGCCGCCCCGGCCGACAGGGCCAGGACCGCAACCACGACATAGGCCGCGATCGAGCGCGAACGGCGACGGCGGAAGCCGCCGGATTTCACGGCGCGGATGATGACGAAGGGGCCCTTGTTGAAGGCCTCCGAACCCATGATGTTGTGCTGGGACAAGAACGCGCTCCCCGACTGTCCAGGAATGGATCAGTTCACAGAGCGGTCCCGTAAGGCCAAAGGATGGCGAACGCCGATCCCTGGCGTCGTTCAACTTCCGAGCGTGACGTTGATCATACGCCCGCCGCGCGTCTGGACCCGCTTCATCAGCACCACGATGTCGTCGCCCGCCTTGACCGGCGAGATCAGGAACCAGCTGCCGTCGGGCAGGCCGTTGAAGCGGAAGGCGTCATTGGCGCAGGGCTCGGCGCGCTCGAAGGCGCGGTAGTCGGCGCCCTGTTCGCCGGCCGAGCGGGCGCGCACCACTGCGGCGGGCACGGCGGCCCTGTCGGTCGAACCGTAGAGGCGCTGCATCCGGGCGCGGGTGTAGCCGGTGTCGGGGATCAGGCCGACATTCCCGACACAGTGGAAGCTCTTGCCGTCCTGGGCGAAGGCGACGCGGCCCTCGATCGAGGCCTGTCCTGCGCGGGTCGACCAGGCGAAGGCGTCGGCGCTGAACTCAGCCGAGTCAACGGTCGTTCCGCCGCCGAGCGGCGTGGTGGCGCAGGCGCCGAGCGCAAGCGCGCCGGCGAGAGCGGCGGCGAGGGCGAGGGAAGGGCGACGGGTCGACATGGAGGGGGCTCCCGGAACTCGTTTCAAGCGTCACCGGCATGGCCCTTCATGACCTTGAGAGTCAAGGTTGCCCGTCCGCTTCGGGTGCGTCACAAGGGCGCCGGAGACCGGGCGCAGAGACCGGCCGAGAAACGTTTTCAGGGATTTCATGACCGTCACCATCGACGACATCCGCGCGGCGCAGAAACGCATCGCCGGTCAGGTGGATCGCACGCCGGTCCGCTATTCGCGCCGCCTGTCGCAACTGACCGGGGCGGACATCTGGATCAAGTACGACAACCTGCACTTCACCGGCAGCTTCAAGGAGCGCGGCGCCCTGAACCGGCTGCTGCAGTTGACGCCGGACGAGAAGAAGCGCGGCGTCGTCGCCGCCTCGGCGGGCAATCACGCCCAGGCCCTGGCCTATCACGGCGGCCGTCTGGGCGTGCCGGTGACCATCGTCATGCCCGAGGGCACCCCCTTCGTGAAGGTGGACGGCACCCGCGCCCACGGCGCCAATGTTGTCATCCACGGCCTCGACTTCTCCGGCTCGACCGAGGAGGCCAAACGGCTGCAAGCCGAGCATGGCTATGTCTTCGTCTCAGCCTTTGACGACGAGGGCATCGTGGCGGGGCAGGGGGTCTGCGGCCTTGAGTTTGTTGAGGATGCGCCGGATCTGGACGCGCTCATCATCTCCATTGGCGGCGGCGGTCTGATCGCGGGCAGCGCCATCGCCGCCAAGGCGATGAAGCCGGACATCAAGGTCTTCGGCGTCGAAGCGGCCCGCTATCCCTCCTTCACCGCTCGCCGCCGTGGCGAGCCGGCCAAATGCAGCGGCCAGACCATCGCCGAGGGCATCGCCATCAAGGCCGTGGGCGAGATCCCCTTCGCCCTGGCCGACAGCCTGATCGACGAGGTTTTCGTCTGCGAAGAGGCCGATTTCGAAAAGGGCGTGGCCCTGCTGGCGACGCTGGAGAAGACGGTGGCCGAGGGCGCCGGCGCCGGCGGTCTGGCCGCCGTCCTGGCCAACCCGGAACGCTTCAAGGGCATGAAGGTCGGCGTCGAGCTGACCGGCGGCAATATCGACGCCCGCATGCTGGCCGTGGTGCTGAACCGCGAAATGGTCCGCGAGAAGCGGCTGATCGTCTATCGCATCCTGGGCGACGACCGCCCCGGCATGCTGTCGGCCATGGCGGCCGTCATCGGCGGTCTGGGCGGCAACATCATCGACGTCGTGCACAACCGGCTGGCGCTGGACGTGCCGGCCAAGGGGGCCGAGTTCGACATCATGGTCGAGACCCGCGACGCCCGACATGCCGAGGAAATCGGCGAAGCATTGAAAGAACGTGGCTATGAACTTCGCATGGGCTAAGCCCGCTCTGGCGGCGGTTTCCGTCGCCGTCCTGCTGGCTACGGCCGCCTGCAATCGCCAGCCCGCCGTGTCGAGCGCGGACCTGGCCAGGAACGCCGAGGCCGCCGCCGCCTTCATGAAGACCAACGCCTCGGCGGAAGGGGTCCAGACCCTGCCGTCGGGCCTGCAGTACAAGGTGGTCGCCAGCGGCCCGGCGGGGGGCGTTCGTCCCGACCGCAACGACCTGGTGCGCGTCGACTATGAGGGCAGCCTGACCGACGGCACGGTCTTCGACAGCTCGTTCAAGCGCGGCGCTCCGGCGGTCTTCTCGCCCGAGGGCGTGGTGCCCGGCTGGACCGAGGCCCTGCAACTGATGAAGCCCGGCGACGAATGGGTCCTCTATCTGCCGCCCGAGCTGGGCTATGGCGAGGCGGGCGGTCCGCCGATGATCCCCGGCAACGCTGTCCTGGTGTTCCGACTGAAGCTGCTCGATGTGGCCCAGGTGCCGGGCGGCGGCCGCGGCGTGGGCTCGGCCGCCGTCTGACGTTCTGCCTTCTCCTCTTGTGGGAGAATGCGCTTAAGCAGCCGAAGGCGTTAGCGCGCTAACGCCCTTCTCCCCTTGCGGGAGATGGTGGCTGGCGAAGCCTGACGTATGTGGGGTGACGGCGGCGCCGCTTGATGTGTTCAGGCGAAACCGGCGGCGCTCCTTTTCCTTGAACGCAGCGCTGACACCCCTCATCCGAGCGCCTTCGGCGCCCACCTTCTCCCTTAAGGGGAGAAGGACCACTCCGTCCTGACGCTCTCGTCCGCCTCTCCCGCCAGCCGCGCCTCGCGCAGCGCCGCGAACCGTTCGCCATCCAGCCGCGAAAGGGCCCAAACCGCTGCCCCGCGCACCACGGGCGCCGGGTCGTTCAGCAGGGCCTCGACCGGGGCGATCAAGGCCGCGTCCTCAGAGTTTCCCGCCGCATAGAGGGCGTTGCGGATGAACCGGTCCCGCCCGATGCGCTTGACGGGGCTCTTGGTGAAGAGGGCGCGAAAGGCCGGATCGTCCAGCGCCAGCAGGTCGGCCAGTCGCGGTCCCTTCAGGCTGTCGCGGGCGTGCAGACGGGCCTCCGACGCCCCTTGCGCGAACTTGTTCCACGGACAGGCGCCCAGACAGTCGTCGCAGCCATAGATGCGCGGCCCCGCCGCGATGCGGAACTCCACGGGCCAGGGATCGGCGTATTCGATGGTGAGATAGGACAGGCAGCGCCGCGCATCGATCTGGAATGGCGCGGGAAAGGCCTTGGTCGGACAGGCGTCCAGACAGGCGGTGCAGCGGCCGCAATGCTCGGTCTCGGTTTCGTCGGCCTCGATCTCGGCGGCGGTCAGGATGACGCCGAGAAACAGCCAGTTGCCGTGGGTGCGGCTCAGCAGATTGGTGTGCTTGCCCTGCCAGCCCAGACCGGCGCGCTGGGCCAGGGGCTTCTCCATCAGGGGGGCGGTGTCGACGAAGACCTTCACCTCCTGCCCCAGCCGCGCCGCCATCTGACCGGCCAGGATCTTCAGCCGGCCCTTGATGACCTCGTGATAGTCGTCGCCGCGCGCATAGACGGAGATATAGCCCGCCGACCGGTCCTGCAACTCGGGCAGGGGATCGGCCTCGGGGCCGTAGTTCATGCCCAGGACGATGGCGGTTCTGGCCCCGTCCCACATGGCGGTGGGGTGGGCGCGGCGCTCCAGCGTCGTCTCCATCCAGCCCATGTCGCCGTGCCGTCCGGCCTCGACGAAGTGGGCCAGCTTCTCGCCCGCGCTCCACGGTTCGCTGGCCGAGGCGAAGCGGCACACGCCGAAGCCCAGCTCGGCGGCGCGTTGTCGGATGAAGATGCGGGGATCGGCCGCCATGGGGCTCGTTTGATGGGGTTTCAGAAGGGAGTCGAGTCTTGCGATCTCACTTGCCGTCATCCCGGACGGCCGTCAGGCTGATCCGGGACCCAGGCGTCGGCTTCAGGCACGGCCTCGCCTCGCCATTCTCTGCCGTCTGGGTCCCGGATCTTCGGCTCGCTTCGCGACCCTTCGTCCGGGATGACGGAGAAGGAAAGGGATCAGAAGTCGAGGTCGGCGTACCAGGTCGCCGGATGGACGCCGGGGAAACGGTCGCTCAGCAGGGTGCGGAAACAGGGCCGCGACTTCAGCTTGGAATACCAGGTCTTCAGCGACGGATAGGAGGCCCAGGTGATCTCGCCGAAATAGTCGAGGACCGACAGGTGACCCGCCGCGATCAGGTCGGCCTGGCTGAGCCGGCGCCCGGCCAGCCATTCGCGCCCGGCGGTCAGACCTTCCAGCATGGCCAGATGGACGCGCAGGGCGTCGCGACCCTCGCGCAGCATCCGCGCCTCGGGCGGACCAAGCCGCAGCAGGGGCTTTTCCATCCGCTCATGCAGCAGGACGGCGTCCACCTCGTCGATGAAGCGGCGGTTGAACCAGGTCGCCAGCCGCCGCGCCTCGGCGCGCTCGGCCAAGTCGGCGGGCAGCAGGACGTCGCCCTTGGCCCGGTCCTCGATCCAGCCGAGGATGGCCTCGGTCTCGCACAGGGTCAGGCTCTTGCCCTTTTCTGCGACCGTCAGAACCGGCGGCATGCCCGAGGGATTGAGGTCGAAGAGGGGGCAGTCCTCTTCCCACGGCTTGACCAGTTCCTCGCCGAAATCGATGCGCGCCTCGCCCAGGGCCAGACGCGCCGTGCGCGAGCCGGGGTGGAAGGCGAAATGATAGAGGACGGCGGGCGCGGACATTGCTCCACCCATGCGCCCGCGCTCGTTAAGGCTCCGTTTACCGCGACGCCCGGTCGCAGCCTAGGACCAGGGGCCGGGCGGCGTCGCGGCGGAAAGTGCAGGCGTGGCGGCCTCGGCGCTGTTCCCGGCGGTGGCTTCCGCCAGGCGCGTCTCGTTCGGCCCGGCCGCTCCCCGTGGATCGGCGTGGATCAGGATGTCGGCATGGGGGAAGGCGGCTTTGATGCGCTGCTCGGCCTCGACGACGATGGCGTGGGCGGCCTCCAGCGTCAGGCCGGGTTCCAGATCGACATGCATCTGCACCATCAGCACCTGTCCGGCCATGCGGGTGCGCAGCTGGTGCACGCCGCCGATGCGCGGGTCGGCCAGGACGGCGGCGACCACGGCGGCGCGGTCGGCGTCGGGCGCGGCGCGATCCAGCAGGTGATCGGCGGCGTCACGCAGAATGGAAACGGCCCCCCAGAACAGCCAGACCGCCACGACCAGACCCGCCGCCGCGTCCAGACCCGGCGCCTGCAGAAAGGCGCCCGAGACCACGCCGATCAGCACCACCACATTGGCCGCCAGGTCGGCGGCGTAGTGGGCGCGGTCGCCGGCCACGGCCAGGGACTTCGTCTTCTTCATCGCCTGGGTCTGCATCCACACCAGCCACAGGGTGACGGCGATGGAGACCACGACCACGCCGACGGCCCAGCCTCCGGCCGTCACCGGGCGCGGGTCGAAGATGCGCTGCACCGCCTCCCAGCCGATGAAGGCGGCCGAGGCGAAGACCAGCCCCGCCTGCACCAGGGCGGCCAGGGCCTCGGCCTTGCCGTGGCCATAGCGATGCTCCTCGTCCGGCGGGGCGGCGGCCCAGCGCACGGCGAAGAAGGTCGCCAGCGAGGCGATCAGGTCCAGAGACGAATCCGCCAGGGTCGCCAGGATCGACACCGAGCCCGAGGCGCCCAGGGCGAAGGCCTTCATCACGATCAGGATGGTCGCCGTGCCCACAGACAGGGTGGTGATGCGGCGGGTCGCGGCGTGAGCGTCGTCGAGTGAGGAGGCGGTCATCCTCGCCCTTGTCGCGCAAAACCGCGCATCCGCCAATGGCGGCGTCTTGTCCGGGGCGCTAAGGAAGGAGCCTGCCCGGCGCGGACGAGCCGCCGCCGGTCGAGACGGAGTTTCCATGGCGGACTGGCTGACGGCGATCCTTCTGGGTCTGATCGAGGGATTGACCGAATTCATACCGGTGTCGTCCACCGGACACCTGCTGCTGCTGGGGCATTTCCTCGGCTTCGAGAGCACCGGCAAGACGTTCGAGATCGTCATCCAGCTGGGCGCCCTGCTGGCCATCATCAGCGTCTATCTGAAGCGGCTGTGGTTCCTGGCGACGCGCTGGCCCTTTGACCCCGAGGCGCGGCGCTTCCTGATCGGCCTGATCGTTGCCTTCCTTCCGGCGGCGGTGATCGGCTTCTTCGCCTACGGCTTCATCAAGACGGTGCTGTTCGAGACGCCGCTGGTCATCTGCATCGCCCTGATCCTCGGCGGGCTGGTGCTGCTGTGGCTGGACCGGGTGGAGAAGTTCCCGGTCTATCTGGATGCCGACCGCTATCCGATGCGCGTCTATTTCCTGATCGGCCTTTTCCAGTGCCTGGCCATGATCCCCGGCGTCTCGCGCTCGGGGGCCACCATCGCCGGCGGCCTGCTGCTGAAGACCGACAAGCGCTCGGCGGCCGAGTTCAGCTTCTTCCTCGCCCTGCCGACCATGGGGGCGGCGGTGGCCTATGACC
>JALAGW010000163.1 GCA_022712235.1 Brevundimonas sp.
CGGCGGAGGGGGTCTTTCTGGGCGGCCCCGGCATGGTGGCCCACGCCAGCCTGACCGCGCGTCGCCTGGGCCTCAGCCCGCCGCCGCGCTCGACCGACATGCTGGACGTGCTGGAGCTTTACGCCTTCGTGCGGCCCGCTAAATTTTGCGCGCCCTCGCCGACAGGGCTGGCCCTGGCCTTGGGCCGGTCCGAACCCAAGGGGGCCGAGGCTCAGGCCCAGGCCCTGCGCGACGCCGCCGCCGACCTGCTGAATGAGCTGACCGACCCTGCCTATCCGGGCCGCGAGGACGCCTTTGCGCTGGCCGGGACGCTGGACCGGGCGGGGTGGTCCTGGGGCGCGCGGGTGCTGGCCGCGCTTCAGGCTGGACCCCTGCGCGACCGGCGCGAACGCGGCACCGGTCTGGACGTCTGGTCCCGCCTTGCCGAGTGGGAGGACGAGGCGCCGCGCGGCGAGGCCGGGTCCGCTCCCGTCGATAGCGAGAGCGCCCGCATCCGTCTGGACAAGCTGTTGCAGGCCTCGGGTCTGGATGAGACCCGGCCCGCCCAGTCCGACTACGCCGCCGAGGCCGCCTACGCCTTTTCACCGCGCAACGAGGAGGGCCGCCCGCGCGTCCTGCTGGCCGAGGCGGGCACCGGCACCGGCAAGACCCTGGGCTATCTGGCTCCGGCCAGCCTGTGGGCCGAGCGCAATTCGGGCGCGGCCTGGGTCTCGACCTACACCCGCGCCCTGCAACGCCAGATCGACCGCGAGAGCCGCGCCCTGTGGCCCGAAGAGGCCGAGCGCCGCAAGAAGACGGTGGTGCGCAAGGGGCGTGAAAACTACCTCTGCCTGCTGAACCTGCAGGACATGATGCAGGCGGCTCAGTTGGGGACCGGAGACCTGATCGGCATGGCCCTGGCGGCGCGCTGGGCCGCGCACAGCCGCGACGGCGACATGACCGGCGGCGACTATCCCGGCTGGCTGCCCGGCCTCTTTGCGACGGCCCCCGGCCATCAGGCCAGCCCGGCCAATCTGGTCGACCGGCGCGGCGAATGCGTCCACGCCGCCTGTCCGCACTACCGCCTCTGCTTCGTCGAGAAGACCATCCGCGCCAGTCGCCGGGCCGATCTGGTCGTGGCCAATCACGCCCTGGTCATGACCCAGGCCGCCTTCGACGGCGCCCGCTCGGCGCGCGGTCTGAAGCAGGACGGCGAGACGGCGGCGCTGAAGCGCATCGTCTTCGACGAGGGCCATCACCTGTTCGACGCCGCCGACAGCGCCTTCTCCGCCGCCCTGTCCGGTCAGGAAGCCGCCGAGCTGCGCCGCTGGATCAGAGGCCCCGAGGGACGCGGCCGTCGCGGGCGCGGGCTGGAACAGCGTCTGGGCGACCTGTGCGCCGACAACGAGGCCGCGGCCAAGGCCCTGAAGGACGCCATGATCGCCGCCGTCGCCCTGCCGGGCGAGGGGGTGTCGGGCCGCATCGCGCCGGCGTCCGGCGAGATCAATCCCATCGGCCCGATCGAGGCCTTTCTGGTCGCCGCCCTGGAGCAGCTTCGCGCCCGCAGTCAGGAGAGCGGCGGGACCGAGTTCGGCATGGAGTGCGCCCTGCGCCCCGCCACCGAGCCGGTGCTGGAGGCCGCCCGCGCCGCCGCCCGCGCCATCGCCGCCGTCGAGGCGCCCCTGCTGGCCCTGTCGCGCCATCTCGAGGACATTCTGGACGAAGAGGCCGCCGAACTGGACGGCGCCGCCCGCGCCCGCATTGAGGGGGCCCTGCGCGGCATGGACCGGCGCGCGCGCATGACCTTGCCGGGCTGGCGCTCCATGCTGGCGGCGCTGGAGGAAGGCGGCGCCGAGCCGGACCCTGACTTCGTGGATTGGCTTAGCGCCGAGGCCGCCTTCGGCCGCATCCACGACGTGGCCCTGCGCCGTCACTGGATCGACCCGACCGTGCCGCTGGAAGCCGCCGTCGTCATGCCCGCCCACGGGGTGCTGGTGACTTCGGCCACCCTGTCCGACCCGGCGGCCGAGGACCCCTTCCAGCTGGCCCGGATGCGCACCGGCGCGGCCCGCCTGATCGAACCGGCGCGGACGCTGAAGGTCGACAGCCCCTTCGACTACGCCGCCAACAGCCGCGTCATCGTCATCAACGACCTGATGAAGGACGACCCGCGCCAGATCGCGGCGGCCATGCGCGAACTGTTCCTGGCGGCGGGCGGCGGGGGGCTGGGCCTGTTCACCGCCATCCGCCGGCTGAAGACCGTCTATGAGCGGCTGGGACCGGATCTGGCCAAGGCGGGGGTCCCCCTCTACGCCCAGCACGTCGATCCGCTGGAGGTCGGGGCTCTGGTCGACGTCTTCCGCGCGGAGCAGGACTCCTGCCTTCTGGGCACCGACGCCGTGCGCGACGGGGTGGACGTACCGGGCCGCAGTTTGCGCGTGCTGGCCTTCGACCGCGTGCCCTGGCCGCGTCCAGCATCAGGAAGACCCCCCTGTCGTCGGCGCGGCGGATCAGGCGGCCGA
>JALAGW010000164.1 GCA_022712235.1 Brevundimonas sp.
AGCCCGGTCATCCCCAGCACCGACAGATTGGCCGTCAGCGGCAGGCCCGGCGCGCGATGGACGGGGCGCAGCCCCTGTTCGTGCACCACGGCATAATCGGCCCACCCGCCCGACAAGGGGGTGACGATGTCGCCCGCCTTGAAGCGCTCGGATTTCGACGCCTCGACCACGCCCAGGGTCAGGCCGCGCATGACCTCGCCCAGGCCCACCGGCGGCAGGTAGCCTTCGCTGTCGTTCATCCAGGTCCGGTTGGTCGGGTCCAAGGACAGGTAGAGGGTGCGCACCAGGACCTCGGCCTCCTTCAGATCCGGCACGAGCGTTTCAACCAGCTCCAGATCGCCGTCCTGGATCAGCCCCTTCGGTCGCTGACGAAGAACCCACTGACGATTGCGAAGGCTCATGACGCGTCTCCAATGCGTTTTCTTTGAATACCCATTGTGGACCATGCGCCGGTCCTGTCGAGGGCTAAAAGAAAAGCGGACCGTTTCGGGCCCGCCTGAGGTGGCATCATCGAGAATGAGGTGCGAAGGCGGCTGACCAGCGAACCGGTCCAATCGGGGCTCTGTCGCCTCTGCATCTCGATAACGACGGCGTCCGGAACCGGTTCCATCGGCGATCGAAAGCGACGGCGCAGGCGTCGCCAGGAACGCCGTCGCCGTATGCGGCGTTTCCACAGAACGAAAGAACCGCACCGAAGAGGCCCGCTCCCTGGAGACCGCGATGACCCATCAGGACCCCCACTCCCATTCCGCCGACGCCGTAGAACACCATACGCCGATCGAAGCCCAGTACGTCCGCCAGGGCCGGGGCGGGGTGCGCATCCTGTGGTTGCTGATCGTGTCCGGCGGCGCGGCGGCGGTCCTGCTGCTGGGCATGTGGTTGCTCAGCAACGGGGGGTTCCAGACCGTCAACCCCGACGCGGCCGGCGCCCGCGACAACGTCGCCCCCTTCGATGCGCCCGCATCGCCCCCTGCGGCGCCAGCCTGAAGCCGACATGAAAAGACCCCGACGGCGAACCGTCGGGGCCGAAGCATCGCGCGCGCCAGGAAGGTCAGGCGGCCTGTTTCTGACGCGACGGATGGAAGAAGAGGGCCTGACTGATCGCCGCCTTCACCGTTTCCGGCTGGAAGGGCTTGGTGATCAGGAAGGTCGGCTCCGGCCGCTCGCCGGGCAGCAGGCGCTCGGGGAAGGCGGTGATGAAGATGACCGGCACGTCGAAGCGTTTCAGGATGTCCTTGACCGCGTCGATGCCCGACGAGCCGTCCGCCAGCTGGATGTCGGCCAGCACCAGGCCCGGACGGTGACGCGTCACCGCATCGACCGCCTCGTCGTGGGTGGTGGCCGTGCCGGTGACGCGGTGGCCCAGCTCCTTGACCAGGCTCTCGATGTCAGCCGAGATGATGGCCTCATCCTCGATGATCAGGACGTCGGTGGCCAGTTCGGCGTCGATGTCGGACTGGGCCTCGGCGATCAGCCGCTCGACCGTTCGCGGATCGACGCCGAGAATCTGGGCCGCTTCCGAGGGGGTGAACCCTTCCAGCGCCGTCAGCAGAAAGGCCTGTCGCGAGCGCGGCGCGATCCGCATCAGACGGCGCGCGGCGTCGTCGCCGCCGTCCATGCCGCTGCCGTCCTCAAGCTGGGCGCCGGTCGAGGACCAGATGGTGTGGAAGACGTGATAGAGAGCGACCCGCGGCGTCATGTCCGTCGGCAGTTGGCGCTCGCCGGCCGCCAGCGCCTCCAGCGCCACACGCACATAGTTGTCGCCGGTGATCTGATCGCCCGTCAGGGCCCGCGCATAGCGGCGGACATAGGGCAGATGCGGCGCAAGCCTGGCCAATAGACTCATACATATTCCCCGACTTCGGCGTCTTCGATCTGAAGACGCGGCAGTTTGACATAACGTGTCGGCCGCACAACGGTTCCACGCCCTCGGCGCAAGCTTGAGCATAAAAACGCGGAGGTCTAGGAACTCTTGAAGACAAGCGGCGTTTTCCGCTTTCATGAAACCCTACCTCTAGGCTTGGGCGGCGGCCGGAACTCCATGATGAATGCTAAGGAAACCACCCCGCGTCCCGACGCGCCGGCGTCTCGGGACCACGGGCTGGAAGAAGTCCGCCTGCGGCAGCAGGCGATCGGCGTGAAGCTGCGCCACATGTTCGACCAGGTGGTGAACGAGCCCGTTCCCGACGAATTCCTGGACATCCTGCGGCGGGCCGACGAGCGGTCGTCGACCAAGGAGGGCCAGTGAGCATCTCCAGCGCGCCGCCCAAACCGCCTTCGGCCGACGACGCCGGCTTCAAGAAGGAGCTGGTGACCCTGATCCCCCATCTGCGCGCCTTCGCCCGCACCCTGACCGGCGACCCGACGGCCGCCGACGACCTGGCCCAGGAAGCCATGATGAAGGCCTGGGACGCGCGGGCCAGCTATCAGATGGGCACCAACATGAAGGCCTGGACCTTCATGATCCTGCGCAACCAGTTCTATTCGGAAAAGCGCCGCTCCTGGCGTCAGACCCAGCTGGATCAGGAAGCCGCCGAACGGACCCTGGTGGCGGTCGACGATCCCGAGGCGCCGGTCGCCCTGGACGAGCTGCGCCAGGCCCTGAAGACCCTGCCCGAGGAACAGCGCGAAGCCCTGATCCTGGTCGGCGCCGGCGGCTTCGCCTACGAGGAGGCCGCCGAAATCTGCCAGTGCGCCGTCGGCACGGTGAAAAGCCGCGTCTCGCGCGCCCGCAAGGCCCTGCAGGCGACGCTGGAGCGTGGCGGCTATGGGCGCGACGGCCAGGCCGCCGGCGACGCCATGCGCTCGATTCTGGCGGACGCCGACAGGCTGAGCGGCGCCAGGCAGGACTGACGCATGGTGCGGTTCGGCCGCGCCTGGGGGCTGAAGCTCGGCCGCCCCAGCGTTCAGGGCATTCGCTTCCGCATGGGACTGGCCATGGCTGTGGCCCTGCTGCCCATCCTCATGCTCAGCGCGGCCCAGACCCAGGCCGAGTTCCAGCGTCAGGCCGAGGACCGCCGCATCGACCTGCAACTGGCGGCCGAGCGCAGCGCCGCCGACGCCAAGGCCCGGATCGACAGCACGGTGGTCCTGCTGCAGGCTCTGGCGCCCGAAGCCTCCGGCTTCTACTGCGAGCCGCGTCTGACCGCTCTGGTGTCGCGGCTCGACAGCCTGTCGGCCCTGCACCGCTACAGCGCCACCGGCGAGCCCGTCTGCGCCTCGCGATCCGGCGACCGCCAGGCAGCCGGCGCGTCGCTGACGGCGGACGTCCGCGGTCAGGACTGGTATCAGCGGCTCCGAAACGGCGAGGACGTGGTCATGGCCCGCGCGCCCGGCGCCGATGGATCATTGATCATCGCCGTCCGCTCCGAACGCCCTCTGGGGGCCTTCCAGGGCGCGATCGCGGCGGTGATCCCCCTGAGCGCCCTGCAACCCGACATCCATGATCCCGCCCTGCCCCCCGGCGCCCAGTCCGCCGTGACCGACGCCCAGGGGCGGGTCCTGATCTCGACCGACGCCGCCGCCTTCGCCGCCGGACGCGTCGGCCGCGCGACCTGGATCGGCGAGGCGCGACAGGGCGAAGCCGCCGTGTTCGAGGCCCGTGACCCGCGAGGACGGCGGCACGTTTACGCCGGCACCGCCCTGGCCGGACGCGACCTGTTCGTCCTTCTGTCGGCGCCGGCCTCGGGCCTGCTGTCTTGGGCGCGGCTGAATCCCATCGGCTCCTTCCTCATGCCCCTGGCCGCCTGGCTGGTGGCCTTCCTCGCCGTCATGCTGCTGTCGGAACGGGTCGTCATCCGCTGGCTGGTCTATCTGGAGCGGGTCGCGGCCATCTATGCGCGGGGCCGCTTCTCGGTGCGCCCGGTCCAGGCCGAGCATGCGCCCGCCGAAATCCGCTCCCTGGCCCACACCCTGGGCGCCCTGGGCGACAGCATCACCACCCGCGACAAGGCCCTGCTCGACTCCCTGGACGAGAAGGACGCGCTGATGCGCGAGATCCACCACCGGGTGAAGAACAACCTGCAGATCATCTCCTCCCTGCTGTCGATGCAGCAGAGGGCGGTGGCCGACCCGGCGGCGCGTTCGGCCCTGGGCGACACGCGCCAGCGGATCACAGCCCTGGCCCTGATCTACCGCACCCTTTACCAGAGCGACGACATCCGCGAGGCCGACTCGCGCACCTTCCTGACCGAACTGGTGGGACAATTGATCGCCGGCGAGGCCATGCGCGGCCCCCTGGTGACCAGTTCGGTCGAGGCCGATCACATCATCATCGACCCCGACCGCCTGGCGCCGGTGGCCCTGTGGCTGGTCGAGGCCGTGTCCAACGCCCAGAAGCACGCCTTCGCCGGGCGCGGCGGCGATCTCCAGGTCCGTTTCCGCGTCATGGGCGCCACCAGCGTTCTGGAGGTTCAGGACGACGGCCCCGGCATGGCGGATCGCGATTCCACCGGCGTGGGGCGCACTCTGATGAACGCCTTCGCCAAGCAGCTGCGCGGTCAGGCGGAAATGCTCGAGGCCCCCGGCGGCGGCTCCATCGCCCGCCTGACCTTCGCCACGCCCGAAGCTGCAAAGCCGGGGGCTTCGTCAGCTTGACAGGAACCGGCCCCGGTTCCTCGCGTTGATACGGCGAGGGACGGTCACCGGACCCCCGCCCGTTTTCACAGGAGCCGACCATGCGCAAACTGTTCATACTTGCCGCCGCCGCCGCCCTTTTGACCACCGCCGCCTGCAACACCATCGCGGGCGTCGGCAAGGACACCCAGGCCGCCGGCTCGGCCGTCGAGGGCGCCGCCCGCGACGCCAAGAACTAAAATCGTGCAGAACCCTCGCCGCCCGATGGGCCGCGAGGGTTTTTTTATGTCCTGATTTCATCAGTTTCGTCTGGCGACATCCCCGGCACAGGTTTAGCGTCCGCCCGCCCGCCACAGAGCGGACGGATCAGGAACCAGACTCATGCGTGTCGGCGTACCCCGCGAAATCAAGACCAACGAACATCGCGTAGGCCTGACCCCGACCGCCGCGCGCGAATACGTCGCCCACGGTCATGAGGTCCGCATCGAGACCGGCGCCGGACTGGGCGCGGGCTTTACCGACACCGACTACGTCAAGGCGGGCGCCAGCATCGTCGCCGACGCCGAGACCGTCTTCGCCGACAGCGACATGATCGTGAAGGTCAAGGAGCCGCAAGCCGTGGAATGGGCGCGGCTGCGCGAGGATCACATCCTCTTCACCTATCTGCATCTGGCCCCCGATCCCGAGCAGACCCAAGGCCTGCTGGCGTCCAGATGCGCCGCCATCGCCTATGAGACGGTGACCGACCGGAACGGCGGCCTGCCCCTGCTGGCCCCCATGTCCGAGGTGGCCGGGCGCATCGCCGTCTTCTCCGCCGCCGAGACCCTGCTGAAGCACAACGGCGGCATGGGCCTGCTGTTCTGCGGCGTGCCGGGCGTGGCCCCCGCGCGGGTGCTGGTCCTGGGCGGCGGGGTCGTGGGCCTGAACGCGGCGCGCATGGCCATGGGCCTGGGCGCCGAGGTGGTGGTGCTGGAGCGCTCCATCCCCCGCATGCGCGAGATCGACGAGCTGACCGGCGGGCGGGTCATCACCCGCTATTCCTCGATCGGCGCCATCGAGGAGGAACTGGTCAAGGCTGACGTGGTGATCGGGGCCGTCCTGGTTCCCGGCGCCGAGGCCCCGACCCTGGTCCGCCGCGACCAGTTGAAGTCGATGAAGCCGGGCAGCGTCCTGATCGACGTGGCCATCGACCAGGGCGGCTGCTTCGAGACGTCGAAGCCAACCACCCACGAAGACCCGACCTATGTCGTCGACGGCGTGGTCCACTACTGCGTCGCCAACATGCCGGGCGCCGCGCCGCGCACCAGTTCGGAAGCCCTGAACAACGCCACCCTGCCCTTCGGCCTGGCCCTGGCGGACAAGGGGCTGGAGGCGCTGAAGAAAGACCCGCATCTGGCGCGCGGCCTGAACGTGCTGAAGGGCGAGATCACCTATCCCGCCGTGGCCGAAGCGCTCGGCCTGCCGTGGAGCGACCCCTTCGGCGTCTGGGCGCGGGGCTAGACCGTCAGGGCGACGCCGACGTCGGGCATAGCCCGCATGGCCGCCTGAACCTCGCGGTCCATTCCGGCCACGGCCCGCTCGGCCTCGTCGCCTTCCGGCGTATCCTTGGCCGCCCTCTGCGCCATGGCCTTGATCCGGGCGGCCAGACGCTTGACCTCGTCCATCGTGTCGCGGTCGGCCTGGCGCTCGTCGCTACGACGGGCCTGTTCGTTGATGCGGGCCTGGGACGCGTCGATGGCCTGCTGATAGGGGTTGGACGCCTTGGCGGCCTCGACCTCCTCGGTCGGGCCCCCGGCCGGCGTTTCTGGGGACGGCGTCTCCGCCGCGACCTCGCCCGACTCCGCTTCCGGCGCGGCTTCCGGTCCGCCCGCCTCAACCGCACCCGTCATCGGCGCGCGGCTCGCCGCGCCCAGACCGGCGGTCGAACCACCGGCGGCGGCGTAGGCCTTGACCGCCGCGCCCAGCTCCCGCGCCAGGGCCGCCGCCATGCGGGCCGCGCCCTTGGGGTCGCCGATCATGGCCATCTGCAGCATCTGCAGACGCGCCTTGATCTCTTCGATCTTCTTCTTGGCCGCCGCCTTCTTCTCTTCCGAGGCGTTGCTGGTGCGCTGCTTCAGGGTTTCGACCGCCGCGCGGGCGTCGTTCAGCCTGGCGTCGGCCAAGGCCTGCCGACGCTCCTCGCGCACCGAGGTCGCCTCGGATCGCGCCTCGGGCTTGACCGTCTGGAGCGCAGGAAACAGGAAGCCGATGTTCATGGCCCGGCAGGGTCGTCCGCGTCGCCTAACGGCGGGTAAACGCCGCCGAACCGCGTGACCCTCGCCCTTTGGCTCGAGTTTTGGCATAAGCCCGCGATGAAGTTCCTCGACCAGGCCAAGATCTACATTCGCTCGGGCGCGGGCGGCGCCGGCGCCGTCTCGTTCCGACGCGAGAAATTCATCCCCAACGGCGGCCCCGACGGCGGCGACGGCGGCAAGGGCGGCGACGTCTGGGTCGAGGCGGTCGAGGGGCTGAACACCCTGATCGACTATCGCTACCAGCAGCATTTCAAGGCCCAGACCGGCCACCACGGCCAGGGCCGTCAGATGCACGGCGGCAAGGGCGACGACGTCGTCCTGCGCGTTCCGGTCGGCACCCAGGTCCTGGACGAGGAAAAGGAAACCGTCCTGCTCGACATGGACAAGCCGGGCCAGAAGGTGAAGCTGCTCTCGGGCGGCAACGGCGGCTGGGGCAATACCCGCTTCAAGGGTCCGACCAATCAGGCCCCAACCTTCGCCAACCCCGGCCAGGAGTTCCAGGAACGCTGGATCTGGCTGCGGCTGAAGCTGATCGCCGACATCGGCCTGGCGGGCCTGCCCAACGCCGGCAAGTCGACCTTCCTGGCGGCGGTGTCGGCGGCCAAGCCCAAGGTGGCGGACTATCCCTTCACCACCCTGACGCCCAACCTGGGCATGGTGGACCTGAGCCCCTCGGAACGCTTCGTCATCGCCGACATCCCCGGCCTGATCGAAGGCGCCCACGAGGGCGCGGGTCTGGGCACTCGCTTCCTGGGTCACGTCGAGCGTTCGGCCAGCCTGATCCACCTGATCGACGGCACACAGGACGACGTGGCCGAAGCCTATCGCATCATTCGCGGCGAGCTGGACGCCTATGGCGAGGGCCTGGCCGACAAGACCGAGCTTCTGGCCCTGAACAAGATCGACGCCCTGTCGCCGGAAGAACGCGCGGACAAGGTCGCGGCGCTGAAGGCCGCCTCGGGCAAGACCCCCTATCTGGTCTCGGGCGTGTCCGGCGAGGGCGTGACCGAACTGCTGCGCGCCGCCTGGGCCGAGGTCCGCAAGACCCGCGGCGAGATCGCCGACGACAGCGAGGACGCCGTCCCCGAGACGCCGGGCGGCTGGCAGCCGTAGAGGACTTTTGATCCTCCCCCCTTCACGGGGGAGGAGGACCGCCGCAGGCGGTGGAGGGGGCGGCTCTGGTCGCCGACCT
>JALAGW010000013.1 GCA_022712235.1 Brevundimonas sp.
CAGAGAACCAGGGCCTTTATCTGCTTAGCGACCTTCACACCCGCCTGGGGGCGGGTCCGGTGATCGCCGCCGACAAGGATCGCTCCAAGACCGGCTGGGGGCTGTCGCCTCGCTTCGCCGCCGAGATCGGTCGCGACGTCAACGCCAAACCCGGCCGCGATAACTCTTCCTGGGGCACGTCGCTGAACGCCAACCTGGCGCTCAAGGGCATGAACCTGACCAGCATCACCAGCTACGAGACCCTGGATCGCAGCGAATACGGCGATTGGGACTCCAGCGCCTCGGTCGAGGCCGACACCTTCTTCGGCAGCGACGTGGACGTGATCTCGCAGGAACTGCGCCTGGCCTCGGACAACGACAGCCCCCTGACCTGGGTGGCCGGCTTCTACTATTCCAAGCAGGACCTGAACGAGCGCTACTCCTCGGACTTCATCGACATCTACGGCACCTACGCCCAGGTCACCTATGATCAGTCCGTCGAGTCGTGGAGCCTGTTCGGGCAGGCGGAATACGCCTTCGCCGAGCGGTGGAAGGCCATCCTGGGCCTTCGCTACGAGGAAGAGACCCGCGAATTGCAAGGTTTCGGTTCGGCCTTCGGCGGCGCCACCGCCCTGCCTCCGACCAGCGTCGACACCAAGATGACGCCTCTGACCGGCAAGGCCGCGCTGGAGTTCAAGCCCGCCGACAACCTGCTGATCTACGGCTCCGCCAGCCGGGGCGCCAAGTCGGGCGGCTTCACCACTTACAACACTGGCGACAGCAGCGGCATCGAGCCCTTCGACCCGGAAATCCTGTGGGCCTATGAGCTCGGCTTCAAGGCCGACCCGTCGCGCGCGGTCCAGCTCAACGGCGCGGCCTATTACTACGACTACAACGGCCAGCAGGTGCTGTCGGCCGTCTGCGGCGCCAACGGCCCGGTCGGCCGCTTCACCAACGCCGATTCCAAGATTTACGGCGCCGAACTGGAGGGGGTCTTCCGCCCCGCCGCCGGTCTGCGGATCAGCCAGAACCTCAGCTACAAAAAGGGCGAATACACCGACTTCACCGACCTGGACATCGGCGCCTGCCAGCAGACGCCTCGCGCCACCGTCTATATCGACAAGTCGGGCCAGAAGATTCCCTTCCCCGCCTGGTCCTATGGCGGCTCCATCAGCTACGACTGGACCGTCAGCGGTTTCGCCGTCACGGCCGAGGCCAACTACTCCTATCGCGACGAATACCCCTCGTGGCTGGGCGTCAAATATGACGTGCCGGACTACTGGCTGGCCAACGCCAGCGTGACCGTCGGGCCGGAAGACGCCAACTGGTCCGTCACCTTCTGGGCGCGCAACCTGTTCGATCAGGACTACGACCTGACGCGCAACTTCTTCACCAGCGCCGACATCGCCCAGCCGGGCCGTCCGCGGACCATCGGCGCTCGCCTGAGCCTGCAGTACTGACGGCGCGCCGCGATGCGGAGGACGGCGACCCCGTCCTCCGCATCCTCTTTTCCCGTCCTTGATCACGACGCTCACGATCCTGATCGGACGGCGAACGACATCAATGTTTTCAGTATGTTGAAGCGCGTGAATAACAGACTTTTCTTTGACGGTCGTTCATTCGCTACTGGTCGTCTCGAAAGGATTCATGCATGACCCAACGGGCCGCCAACGACCTCGATCCCTTCTGGATGCCGTTCACCGCGAACCGCAGCTTCAAGGCGCATCCCCGGTTGCTGGCCTCGGCCAGGGACATGCACTACTTCACCCCCGACGGCCGCTCGATCCTGGACGGCACCGCGGGCCTCTGGTGCGTCAACGCCGGCCACGCCCGCAAGCCCATCGTCGAGGCCATCCAGCGTCAGGCCGAGGTGCTGGACTACGCCCCCACCTTCCAGCTGGGCCATCCCCTGGTGTTCGAGTTGGCGGCGCGGCTGGGCATGCTGTTCCCGGCCGACATCAACCATGTCTTCTTCGCCGGTTCGGGTTCGGAGGCGGTGGACAGCGCCCTGAAAATCGCCCTGGCCTATCAGCGGGCGCGCGGCTTCGAGAACCGCACCCGCCTGATCGGCCGCCAGAAGGGCTACCACGGCGTCGGCTTCGGCGGCATCTCCGTCGGCGGGCTGGAGAACAACAGGCGCGGCTTCCTGACCCTGCCGGGCGTCGATCACCTGCCCCACACCCTGAACCTGGAGGAGGCCGCCTTCTCGCGCGGTCAGCCGGCCTGGGGCGCGCATCTGGCGGACGAGCTGGAGGTCCTGATCGCCGAACACGGCGCCGAGACCATCGCCGCCGTCAT
Source organism: Brevundimonas sp. (assembly GCA_022712235.1). Classification (GTDB taxonomy): domain Bacteria; phylum Pseudomonadota; class Alphaproteobacteria; order Caulobacterales; family Caulobacteraceae; genus Brevundimonas. The sequence goes on from JALAGW010000013.1 coordinate 2,278, forward strand.
CGTCGAGCCCATGTCCGGTTCGGCCGGGGTCATCGTCCCGCCGGTCGGCTATCTGGAGCGCCTGCGCGACATCACCACGCGCCACGACATCCTGCTGATCTTCGACGAGGTCATCACCGGCTTCGGCCGCGTCGGCGGCGCCACGGCGGCCGAGACCCTGGGCGTCATCCCCGACCTGCTGACCTGCGCCAAGGGCCTGACCAACGGCGCCGTGCCCATGGGCGCCGTGGGCGTGCGCGGCGAGATCTACGACGCCGTGGTCAACGGCGCCGCCGGCCCCGGCATCGAGTTCTTCCACGGCTACACCTATTCGGGGCATCCCCTGGCCGCCGCCGCCGGCCTGGCGACGCTGGACGTCTACGAAGGCGAGGGCCTGTACGACCGGGCGCGCGAACTCGGTCCCTATTGGGAAGAGGCGGTGCACAGCCTGAAGGGCGCGCCCCACGTCATCGACATCCGCAACATGGGCCTGGTCGCCGCCGTCGAACTGGCCCCGCGACCGGACGCCCCCGGCACCCGCGCAACCGAAGTCTTCCACCGCGCCTACGACGAAGGCCTGCTGATCCGTGTCACCGTCGACGTCATCGCCCTGTCGCCGCCCCTGATCATCAGCCGCGGACAGATCGACGAACTGATCGGACGCCTGGCCGACATTCTGCGCGACACGCCCTGACGCCGCGCGCGATTTGGGCGATGCTGCATCATAAACGGGGAGGCGGGACGGCGTGAAGCAGGGTTTGGGGCGCAAGACATGGCTGGGCCGCGCGCTGCTGGCCGCTGCGCTGCTGGTCGGCCTGACAGTTCTCACGCCCGCTCATGGCGCCCAGGCCACGCCCGCTCGCGACCGCCTGGTGCTGGGCCTGCCGCTGGAGCCGCCGAACCTCGACCCGACCTCGGGCGCGGCGGCGGCGGTGGACGAGGTCGTTTACGCCAACGTCTTCGAGGGCCTGACCCGGCTGACCCAGAACGGCGCCGTGGCCCCGTCTCTGGCCGAGTCTTGGGAAGCCGCGCCCGACGGCCTGATCTGGACCTTCCGCCTGCGGCGCGGCGTGACCTTTTCCGACGGCTCGCCCTTCGACGCCTCGGTGGCCAGGTTCTCGCTGGACCGCATCACCGCCGAAGGCTCGACCAACGCCCAGAAGGCCCTGTTCGCGCCGATCCAAAGCGTCGAGGTTGTCGATCCGGCGACCATCCGCATCCGCCTGTCCCGGCCGATGGCCACCCTGCCCTATGTCCTGGCCTGGGGCGACGCGGTCATGGTCTCGCCCAGGAGCGCCGCGACCAACGCCGTCACGCCCGTCGGCACCGGCCCGTTCAAGCTGCAGAGCTGGCAGCGCGGCAGCCAGCTGACCCTGGTCCGCCGCGACGGCTACTGGGGCGCAGCGCCGCGCCTGAACACCGTCGTCTTCCGCTTCATCAGCGACCCGACCGCCGCCTTCGCCGCCGTCAGCGCCGGCGACGTGGACGCCTTCCCCAACTATCCGGCGCCCGAAAACGTCGCCCAGTTCCAGCGCGATCCGCGCTTCCGCGTCGTCGTCGGCGCGTCGGAAGGCAAGGTCATTCTGGGGATCAACAACACCAAAGCGCCGTTCAACGACGTGCGCGTGCGCCGCGCCCTGTCCTACGCCATCGACCGCGACGCCCTGATCCAGGGCGCCATGTTCGGCTTCGGCCAGCCGATCGCCAGCCACTATTCGCGTCAGGCGCCGGGCTATGTCGATCTGACCGGCCTGTCTCCGCACGACCCGGCCAAGGCGCGCGCCCTGCTGGCCGAGGCGGGCTATCCGAACGGCATCGACGTGACGCTTCGCCTGCCGCCCCGCCCCTACGCCCGGCGCAGCGGCGAGGTGCTGATCTCGCAACTGGCCCAGGCGGGCATCCGCGCGAAGATCGAGAATCTGGAATGGGCCCAATGGCTGGATCAGGTGTTCAAGCGCCGCCAGTTCGACCTGACCATCGTCGAGCACGTCGAGCCGATGGACTACGACATCTACGGCCGCAAGGACTACTATTTCGGCTACGACAGCCCCGCCTTCGACGCCCTGCTGGCCCAGGTCAACGCCGCGCCCGACGAGCCGACGCGCCTGCGTCTGCTGGGCGACCTGCAACGCCGCATCGCCGATGACGCGGTCAACGGCTTCCTGTTCCAGTCCTCGCGCATCGGCGTGTGGAAGGCGGACGTGAACGGCCTGTGGATCAACGGCCCCATCGCCGCCAACGACGTGACCGGGGCCGGGTGGAGCGGCGCGGGCGCGGCCTCGGCCGCGACCGCCGAGCGTGCGGGCGGCGCCCTGCCCTGGGGCTGGATCAGCCTGATCGCGGGCGTCGCCCTGCTGGCCTTCGTCGCCTGGCGCTTCGGCGCGGCCTGGCTGCTGAAGAAGCTGGGCGGCCACGCCCTGACCCTTCTGGCGGCGACCGTGGTCATCTTCCTGCTGCTGCAGGTCGTGCCCGGCGATCCGGCCAGCTACATGATGGGCCTGAACGCTAGCCCGGAATCCATCAACGCCCTGCGTCAGCAGATGGGGCTCGAAGGCTCGGGCCTTGAGCGCTACTTCGCCTGGCTCGGCGACCTGCTGACCGGCAGGTTCGGGACCAGCTACACCTATCAGGTGCCGGTCGGCGGCCTGATCGCGGAACGTCTGGCGGTGTCGGCGCCGCTGGCCCTGATGGCCACCGTCCTGTCGCTGCTGGTCGCCCTGCCCATCGGCGTCACCGCCGCCAGCCGCCGGGGAACCGCCGTCGACACCGGCCTGATCGGCGTGACCCAGGTCGGCGTCGCCCTGCCCAACTTCTGGATCGCCATGCTGCTGATCCTGCTCTTCTCGGTGAACCTCGGCTGGTTCTCGGCGGGCGGCTTCCCCGGCTGGAGCGGCGGCTTCTGGCCCGCCTTCAAGGCCCTGATCCTGCCCGCAGTGGCCCTGGCCGCGCCCCAGGCCGCCATCCTCGCCCGCGTCCTGAGGACCGCCCTGCTCGACACAATGAACGAGGACTATGTCCGCACCGCCCGCGCCAAGGGATTGAGCGTCAATCAGGCCCTGTGGCGCCACGCCCTGAGAAACGCCTGGATCCCGGTCCTGACCATTCTCGGCCTTCAGTTCCCCTTCCTCTTGGCCGGCGGCATCATCATCGAGAACGTCTTCTCCCTGCCCGGCCTCGGTCGCCTGGTCTTCCAGGCCATCACCCAGCGCGACCTGATCGTGGTGCAGAGCGTGGTGGTGGTTCTGGTCTTCGCCGTGGTCCTGGTCAGCTTCCTGATCGACCTGGCCTATCTGTTCGCCGATCCGCGCCTGAGGGGACGCCGCGCATGACCGACGCCCCCGCCATCCCAACCGCCGCCAAGCCCCGCATGCGCTGGCCCCTGTCCCTGATCGTCGGCGCAGGCCTGACCGCCGTCGTGCTGGCGACCGCCCTGCTGGCCCTGGTCTGGACGCCCTACGATGTCGAGGCGGTGGACATCGCCGCCAAGCTGACAGCCCCCTCCGCCGCCCACTGGATGGGCACGGACCACTTCGGCCGCGACGTCCTGTCGATGATCATGGCGGGCGCGCAGAACTCCCTCGGCGTGGCCTTCGTCGCCGTCGGCATCGGCGTCGGCATCGGCACGCCTCTGGGGCTGACGGCGGCGGCGCGCGGCGGCTGGATCGACGAACTGGTCATGCGCGGCAACGACCTGATCTTCGCCTTCCCCGCCCTGCTGCTGGCCGTGATGATCACCGCCGTCATGGGCCCCGGAGCGATCAACGCCGTCATCGCCATCGGCGTCTTCAACATCCCCGTCTTCACCCGCGTCGCGCGCGGCGCGGCGCAAGGCCTGTGGACGCGCGAATACGTTCTGGCCGCCCGCACGGCGGGCAAGTCCAAGGCCCTGATCTCGCTCCAGCACATCCTGCCCAATCTGATGAGCCTGCTGGTCGTGCAGGCCGCCATCCAGTTCGCCGTCGGCATCGTGGCCGAGGCGGGCCTGTCCTACGTCGGCCTGGGGGCCCAGCCGCCCGCGCCCAGCTGGGGCCGGATGCTGGCCGAGGCCCAGACCATGATCGGCTTCGCGCCCTGGCTGGCCATCATGCCAGGCCTCGCCATCTTCGTGACCGTGCTGGGCCTGAGCCTGACCGGCGACGGCCTGCGCGACCTGTTCGACCCGCGCGTGCGGCGGGAGCGTTGACCATGACCGTCCTCGACATCCGCGACCTCAGCCTGTCGATCGGTTCGACGCCGATCCTGAAGAACGTGTCCCTGTCCGTCGCCCCCGGCGAAATCCTCGGCCTTGGCGGCGAGAGCGGCTCGGGCAAGTCCATGACCTCCCTGGCCGTGCTGGGCCTGACGCCGCCGCGCGCGACCCTGACCGGCGAAATCCGCCTGAACGGCCAGGTTGTCTCGAACGCCCCCGACGCCGTGATGCAGCAGGTGCGCGGCCGCGACGTGGGCATCATCTTCCAGGAGCCGATGACGGCTCTGAACCCCGTCATGACCATCGGCGATCAGGTCGCCGAAACGGTGCGCCTGCACAAGAA
>JALAGW010000165.1 GCA_022712235.1 Brevundimonas sp.
ATTTCGGCCTGAAGCAGGGCGGCGGCGCGTTCATCGGCCAGGCGTTGTTCTTCCAGCAGGCGACGGCGGCGGCGCTCGGACATCGGCTTGTCAGGCGCGGGCGGCAGCGAAAGCTCGGCTTCGAATTCGACGGGCGTCTCGTGCAGGCGTTCGTCGTCCGCGCCGACGATGGGGGCGGACTCGTCAGGACCTTCACCCGGTTCCGGGTCGGTCAGGTTGAGCGGCGGCCGATGGCTGGACTTCATGGGGCGTCGATCTCGTTCCCTGTTCGCCGGATACGCGGCGAGGGCGCGCGGAGATTGGACCCTAACGGCTTGATCCGGTCGCGCAAAGGCTGGCGGCGGGGGATTTCATGGGAGGACGGGGATGATCGCCTGGCGACCGCCCCTTCAGCAGTCGCTGGGGGCCGCGACCGCGATGGTCGAGGCAGGCGCTTCCTTGCAGTCCTGCACGCGCTGAATTTCGCGTTCGGCATGGCGCGGAGCATGCAAATCGACGCCGAATTGCGACAACGCCGCCGCAGCGAGCATCGCAATCAGGCCAGCCAGCATATCCAGCAGCATTTGCATGTGGCCATCATGACAGAATGGGGCCTCATTGTGAAGCGTCGCCATTGAGTAGGTTCGTGGAACGAAAACCGCGAGAGCGTCACTGTATCAACGGGCGTGTAGCGGATCGTCACGCGAATCAGACAGCTATTGCGGAATGCAGCAACCGGGCGACACCTATGACGGCAGCCTGCTCGAACCGGGGCGTGATTGCTGGCGCGTGGCCACGGCGGGCCGCTTTACGCCGCTGATGGAGAACGACGCCTATTTCGACGCACTCGCGTCGTCGCTGCGCAAGGCGAAGAAGTCGATCGTCGTTCTGGGCTGGCAGTTCGATCCCCGGACGCGGCTGGACCCCGAATCTCCATTGACCGATCATCGCGGCGAGATCGGCCATCAACTGCGGATGCTGGTGCGCGAAAAGCCGGATCTGGACGTGCGACTGCTGATCTGGAAGTCGCCGCTGCTGATCGCCGCCTCCCAGGGCTTCTATCCGCACAGGGCGCAGCGGTGGTTTCGGAAGCGCACGGTGGAGTTCCGTCTCGACAAGCCCGGCATATTGGGCGCCTGCCACCATCAGAAGGTCATCGTCATCGACGACAAGGTGGCCTTCTGCGGCGGGGGCGACATCGCCACGGATCGCTGGGACACGTCCGACCATCTGGACAACGACCCGCGCCGTTGCCAGCCCTCGGGTCTGTTCAGCGCCCCGCGTCATGAGGTCATGAGCGTCATGGACGGCGCGGCGGCCCGCGCCCTGGGCGATCTGGCGCGCGAGCGGTGGTTCCGGGCCACCTGGGAGCGCACGGCACCGGATGAAACCGATGACGACCCTTGGCCCGACGGAGTCGAGCCGGCCCTGATCGACGTGCCGGTGGGCATCGCCCGAACCGAACCCCGCGTGCGCGGTCGACCCGAGGTGCGTGAGAACGAGGCCCTACATCTGGAAGCGATCCGGCGGGCGAAGCGTCTGATCTATCTTGAGAACCAGTACTTCACTTCGCCCATCATCGCCGCCGCCCTGGCCGAACGGCTGGCCGAGCCGGATGGGCCGGAGATCGTCCTGGTCTCGACCGGGCGCAGTCCCAGCTGGTTTGACGGCCTGACGATGGACACGGCCCGCGCCGAGGTCCTGTATCGGCTGGAACAGGCCGACCGCTACAACCGCTTCTTCGCCTTCAGCCCGCGCACGCCGGAGGGCGAACGCATCATCGTCCACGCCAAGATGTCGATCATCGACGACCGGCTGCTGCGCATCGGCTCCACCAATCTGAACAACCGATCCCAGGGTCTGGACACCGAGTGCGACGTGGCGGCCGAGCCGGCGACCGAGGCGGGGCGCGACGTGGTGCGGCGGTTCCGCCAACGCTCCATCGGCCATTTCATCGGTGTCTCGGGCGAGGCCTTCGCTCAGGCCGAGGCGATCATGGGCTCGGTCGGGCAGGCGGTCCTGACCTTCGGCTCCGACCGGATGACCCTGCTGGGCTCGACGCCGCCGTCGGCGGTCGAGCGGATGATCGCCGAATGGCAGTTGGGCGATCCGGCCTCGTCGATGGACGCCTGGCGGCCGTGGAAACGGCTGAACCGCTCGCATCGGCCCAGGCTGACAGGGCCTCAGGCGGGAGCCTGAAACTCGAAGTCGATGGCCAGGGGCAGGTGGTCCGAGGCCGTGCGCGCCAGCGGGTGCAGCGGCGTCATGGCCCCGGTCACGCGGATTTCCGGGCTGATGAAGCAGTGGTCGATGCGGATCGCAGGGAAGCTGGACGGGAAGGTCTTCACCGAAGGCTTGAGCCCCAGCTCCCGCTGGGCGTCGGCCAGCCGCCGCGTCAGGGCGTGATAGGGGCGGGTGATCGAGGTGGCGTTGAAGTCGCCGGTCAGGATCGTTGGCCCGACGCAGGCAGGATCGCCCAGCCAGTCCCGTCCGACCAGGGCCGCCGCCTGAAGTCTCTGCTCGCGCGGCACCAGGCCCAGGTGGGTGTTGAAGACGTTGAGCGTGATCCCGTCGAAGTCGATGGCCGACCACAGGGCGCCGCGCGGCTCCAGCCCCCGCAGATTGGGCAGGGTCGGCAGGGCGGCGGCGCGGATCAGCCGCTCTGGCCGCGCTGTCAGGATGGCGTCGCCATACAGCTCGGCCTCGATGGTCATGGCCGGATGGAAGCGGAAGCCCATCGACAGGCGCTCGGCGATGGCATGGGCCTGATCGACGCCGTTGGTGCGGGCGCGGCCGACGTCCAGTTCCTGCAGACAGACGATGTCCGGTTCCAGTTCGGCGATGACGGCGGCGATGCGGGCCACGTCCAGCTTGCGGTCGACGCCGACGCAGCGGTGCACATTATAGGTGACGAGTCTGGGCATGAGTCCTTGTCGGCGCGGTCGATCCCGCCGCCTGTCTAGCCGGTCTAGATGACAACCAGACGGTCAGGGACCTCGTTGATATCAGCGGGCCGGGGCGGAAACCGTTCCGCCAGAACCTGACCGCACAGGGCGATGGCCTGCTGCATGCCCTCGACCGGTTGATCGCGGCGCAGGCCGTTGGTGAGGGCGGCGACGGCGTCAGCCCAGACCTCGGGGCTGACGCAGGCGTGGATGCCCTCGTCGGCGATGACCTCGACCTGATGATCGGCCAGGGCGGCGAAGATCAGCACCCCGGTCCGTGCCTGGGTGACGTGCAGGCCGTGGGCCAGGAACTGCTGCATGGCGGCGCGACGGACGCGGGTGCGGCGCAGGGGAGCGGGGGTCAGCAATCGCCGCACGACGGGGATCAGGCTGATCAGGAAGACGCCGACGAAGACCGCCGCCTGCACCAGGGCATAGGCGCCCAGGGCCTGGCTGATCTCGACCTCTCGCATGGCGGCGTGGGCCGCTTGCCAAGTGGAACCGGGACCGGGCAGCCAGTGAGCGCCGAAGCCCAGCGGGATCAGACCGAGCGGCAGCAGCAGGGCCGCCGCCGCCGCCCATGCCAGGCTGACGTCGCGATAGGAGGACACCTGCCGCGCCACGACGCAGAAG
>JALAGW010000166.1 GCA_022712235.1 Brevundimonas sp.
ACCTTGATCTGACCGCTGACGTTGGAGACGGTGAAGCGGTTCAGGCCGACAGCCTGGGTCCATCCGCCGTTCTCGCCGCCGGGCGCAAAGCCCGCCGCCGCATATTGCCGGCTGAGGTAGTCAATGACCTTCTGCTCGGCCGGGGTGGCGATGCCGCGCCCCTCGAAGCTGTCGTCCGACAGGACCTTGATGTCGTTCGAGATGCCCGCCGCATCAAAGTCAGGGCTTTGGGCGACAGCGCCCGAAGCCAGCGAGGCGGCGAACAACAGGATGGCGGCAGACGACATCAAACGCATGGAACAGACCCCTCAACAATTCAGAGGCCCGGACCCTAGAGGGCGAAATCCGTCGAGTCGATCCGACTTAGGTCCGGCCCCGGACACGAAAAAACCCGCCGGACTGCTCCGGCGGGTCATCTCGTCTCGAAAGCGCATCACCCTTAGTGGGCGACGCCCTTCCAGATGCGGCGATAGCTGGCGTAGGTCACCCCTGCGAACAGCAGCAGGAAGATGATGACGCCGAAGCCCATCTGCTTGCGCTCGGTCGCCTTGGGCTCGGAGGTCCAGGCGATGAAGGCGGCGACGTCCTTGGCCATCTGGTCGACCGTGGCCTCGGTGCCGTCGTCATAGGTGACCTGACCGGCGCGCAGCGGCGCGGGCATGGCGATGAAACCGCCCGGAGGAGCGTGGCCCTCGCCTTCCCAGAACGGGGTCAGGTCGCCGGCCATATAGGGGTTGTAGTGCTGGGCCGAGGTCATCTTCAGACCCTTGGGCGGCGTCACATAACCCGACAGCAGCGAGTAGATGTAGTTGGCGCCGTCGTGACGGGCCTTGGCCATGACCGACAGGTCCGGCGGAGCCGCGCCGCCGTTGGCGGCGGCCGCCGCCGTGGCGTTCGGATAGGGCGACGGGAACTTGTCGGCGGTGGTGGCGTCGCGCATCAGCGCCTCGCCCGTCTCGCTGTCGATGTCCGCGACCTGCAGTTCCTTGGCCAGGGCCTTCACGACAGGGTTGTCGTTCGGGTTCGGATATTCCGGGTTCCAGAACGGGCCGTGCTTGTCGCCCAGATTGCGGAAGTGCACCAGATTCATGCTGTGGCACGAAGCGCAGACTTCCCGATAGACCTTGTAGCCGCGCTGCAGCTGGCCCTGGTCATAGGTGCCGAACGGCCCCTCGAAGCTGAAGCCGCCGCTGCGCGGATGCTTGGCGCCGCCGGCGGCCATCGCCGGAGCGGCGACGGCGACCAGGCCCAGGGCGGCCGTCAGAACGACCAGGGTTTTGCGGAAGGACACGGTTTTCTTCTCGTTGGAAATCATCGCGCTCAGCCCTTCTGCTCGGTGTCGCCCGACAGGACCGGCTCGGAAATCGTCGCCGGAACCGGCAGCGGCTTCTCGCGCAGGCCGAGCAACGGCATCAGCACCAGGAAGAAGATGAAGTAGTAGGCCGTGAACAGACGCGTCAGCCACAGGTAGGAGTTCAGCTGGCCGTCGATCAGGTTGAAGCTGGGCATGCCCGGAACGACCGGGGCGTCCGGCAGCTGACCGCCGCACCAGCCGAGGCCGAAGCAGACGAACAGGAAGATGATGAAGCAGGTGCGCATCGTCGGGCGGTAGCGCATCGAGCGCACCTTGGACGTGTCCAGCCAGGGCAGGACGAACAGCACGCCGATGGCGCCGAACATGGCCACCACGCCGCCGAACTTGTCGGGGATGGCGCGCAGGATGGCGTAGAAGGGCAGCATGTACCATTCGGGCACGATGTGCGCCGGGGTCTGCAGCGGGTTGGCCGGGATGTAGTTGTCGGCGTGGCCCAGGGCGTTCGGCTGATAGAAGACGAAGACCGAGAACAGGATCAGGAAGAGGATGATCGCAAAGCCGTCCTTGACCGTGAAGTACGGGTGGAAGGGCAGCATATCCTTCTTCTGGCGGTCCTTCGGGATCAGGATGCCGACCGGGTTGTTCTGACCGGCGGCGTGCAGGGCCCACAGGTGCAGCACCACGCAGCCGGCGATGACGAACGGCAGCAGGTAGTGCAGCGAGAAGAAGCGGTTCAGCGTGGCGTTGTCGATCGCCGGGCCGCCGCGCAGCCAGATCAGGATCGGCTCGCCGAGAACCGGGATGGCGCCGATCAGGTTGGTGATGACCTCAGCGCCCCAGAAGGACATCTGGCCCCAGGGCAGGACGTAGCCCAGGAAGGCCGTGGCGATCATCAGGAAGAAGATGACGCAGCCGACGATCCAGATCATCTCGCGCGGCGCCTTGTAGGAGCCATAGTAGAGACCGCGCAGCATGTGCAGGTAGGCGGCGATGAAGAACATCGACGCGCCGTTGGCGTGCACATAGCGGATCAGCCAGCCGCCGTTGACGTCGCGCATGATGCGCTCGACCGACTCGAAGGCCAGGGCCGTGTTCGGCGTATAGTGCATGGCCAGAACGATGCCGGTGATGATCTGGGTCATCAGGCACAGGGCCAGGATGCCGCCGAAGGTCCACCAGTAGTTCAGGTTACGGGGGGTCGGCAGGTTGGCGTAGTCCATGCCGAAACGGATGATCGGCAGGCGGGTGTCCATCCACCGCTCAATCGCGGTCTTGGGGACGTAGGTGGATTCGTGATCGCTCATGGGTCCTCTGTCCGTCCTCAGCCGATCTTCACGCGGGTGTCGGATACGTAGTCGTAGTTCGGCACCACCAGGTTCTTGGGCGCCGGTCCCTTACGGATACGGCCCGAGGCGTCGTAGTGAGAGCCGTGGCAGGGGCAGAACCAGCCGCCGTAGTCGCCCGAACCGAAGGTCGGCACGCAGCCCAGGTGGGTGCAGGAGCCGATGACGACGAGATACTTCTCGTGGCCGGGCTTGGTGCGCTCGGCGTCGGTTTGCGGTTCCTTCAGGTCCGAGGCGTGGTCGTCGGCGATGACGCGCTTCAGCTCGGCCGGGGTGCGGTAGCGCACGAAGACCGGCTTGCCCTGCCACTTGATGACGACCTGCTGGCCTTCCTGAACCTTGGTCAGATCGAATTCGATCGACGCCAGGGCTAGGGTGTCGGCGGCGGGGTTCATCTGGTTGATCAGGGGCCAGGCCACCATCACGCCCGCACCGACCGCGGCGGCGCCGGCGGCGATGTGGATGAAATCGCGGCGGGTGGCGTCGCCGCCCCCGTGTTGGCCCTCGGGCCCTTCAGCATTCACGACCGATTCGGCCACGCTCTCACCTCTGCACTCCCGATCGCCCGCCCCGAAAGGGGTTAGTCGTCGGCATGGATCGTCCCTGCGGAACGGCAGAAGATGCCTGCGGCCCATGTTCTACCGCATTCCACGCAAGCTGCTGACACAACTTGCGAAACGGTCGCAACAAAGACCGCGACAAGACCCCGCCCCGCGCGTATGACGGCCTTAGAATGCGTCTCGCCCTTTTTCAACCTGACATCCCGCAGAATGTGGGCGCCTGCATCCGCCAGAGCGCCTGTTTCGGCGTCGAATTGCACGTCATCGAGCCGACGGGCTTCCGTTTCGACGACCGCGCCGTGAAGCGCGCGGCCCTGGATTACGGCCCGCTCAGCCACATGACCCGCCATGCGGACTGGGAGGCTTTCCAGCGCGACCGTGCGCCGGGGCGGCTGGTGCTGTTCACCACCAAGGGCGCCACGCCCCTGCCCGAATTCGAATTCCGGCCCGATGATGTTCTGCTGTTCGGCAAGGAAAGCGCCGGCGCGCCGGATTACGTCCACGCCGCCGCCGACGCCCGGGTCTTCATCCCCATCCGCGCCGAGACACGCTCGCTGAACCTGTCGGTCAGCGCCGGCATCGCCCTGTGGGAAGGTCTGAGGCAGTTGGGCGGGCTGCCCAGCCGCTAGCCACCCTCTCCCGGCGGGAGAGGGCTTGAGCCTCCAAGAGCGAAGCGATTGGTCAGGCGAAAGGGTGAGGGGCTGCGATATCAGTCGGCGTGAGCCGCAGCGCGACGGCTTGCGCCGACGGATGCCCACGCCCCTCATCCGGCCCTTCGGGCCACCTTCTCCCATTGGGAGAAGGGACACGTAAGGCGAAGCCCTTCTGGAGTTCCCCTACTCCGGCGCGCCGTCGTTCGGCAGTTGGGTCAGGTTCGGCCGCTCGCCGCGCTGGGCCGTCGCGGCGCGTTCGACCGCGCGCATGGTGCGCAGCAGGTTTTCACCCGAAATCTTGCGGATGTCGGCCTCGGACCAGCCGCGACGCATCAGCTCGGCCAGGATGCGCGGATAGGCCTCCACGCTCTCCACGCCCTCGGGCAGGCTGTCGACGCCGTCGAAGTCGCCGCCCAGGCCGACGTGGTCGATGCCCGCCACATCGCGCACGTGCTGAATATGCGCCACGACGTCGTCCAGCGTGGCCCTGGGCGCGGGGTTAGCGGCGGTCCAGGCCTCCATGCCCGCCTTTACCGCATCCGGATCGCCGGGGTTCAGGGCCGACAGCCGCGACATCTCGGCCGAACGCGCCGCGCCCGACGCCCGCACGGCCTCGCTGATAAAGCCCGGCACGAAGGTCACCATGACGATGCCGCCGTTGGCCGGCATCTGCCGCAGCACGGCGTCCGGCACGTTGCGCGGGTGGCCCGTCACGGCGCGCGCCGACGAGTGCGAGAAGATGACCGGGGCGGTCGAGACGCGGATGGCGTCGGTCATGGTCTCTTCCGAGACGTGGCTCAGGTCCACCATCATGCCGATGCGGTTCATCTCCTTGACCACCTGCTCGCCGAAGGGCGACAGGCCGCCCCACTTGGGCGCGTCGGTGGCGCTGTCGGCCCAGGTCGTGGTCCTCGAGTGGGTCAGCGTCATATAGCGGGCGCCGGAATCATAGAACTCGCGCAGCAGGCCCAGGGAATCGTCGATCGAATAGCCCCCCTCCATGCCGATCAGGCTGGCGATGCGGCCGGCCTTGTGGATGCGGACGATGTCGTCGGCGGTGGTGGCGATCTCGAACACCGAGGGGTAGGCGGCGGCGATGCGCTTGACGGTGTCGATCTGCTCGAAGGTGGCCTTGGCGGCCTCGACCGGCTCCAGGCTGGCGGGGACATAGACCGACCAGAACTGGGCCCCCACGCCGCCGGCGCGCAGGCGCGGAATGTCGGTATGGAGGCGCGTCGTCGTCGCCAGATTGGTCGCCAGATCAACGCGATAGGGATCGTTTCCGAAGCCCTGACGCAGAGCCCAGGGCAGGTCGTTGTGGCCGTCGATCAGAGGGGTGCGACGCAGGATCTGCATCACCCGCTCCTGCCCGGCCGCATCGGCTGCCTGTGATTGAGCCAAGGCGGGTCCGCTGAGGACGGCGAACGAAACGGCGGCGAGCAAGGCGGTGCGGATCATGGTTTCCCCCTGAATACTGAACGGCCACGCTGGCACAGGCGGCGGCCTATGGGAACCAGGTCTGATCTGGATCAAGGCCCGCTTTCGCCGTGGGGGGCATGAAGCGCGCATCCCGCCCTGTTCACAAAGGCCGTCCGTCATGGTTGAAGCCCTGATGATCCAAGACACCCCCACCCTGATGGTCGAGCATCGCGAGCGCGCCCGCGTCTGGTGCGAAACCGTGCGCGATCAGATTCACGCCGGCTTCGAGGCCCTGGAGGACTCCGCCCCCGCCGACCTCTTCCCCGGCGAGGCCGGCCGCTTCGTGCGCACGCCCTGGGACCGCAAGGAAGGCGGCGGCGGCGTCATGGGCATGATGCACGGCCGTCTGTTCGAAAAGGTCGGCGTTCACTGCTCGACCGTCCACGGAACCTTCCCCGCCGATTATGCGAAGAACGTGCCGGGCGCCGAGGAAGACCCGCGCTTCTACGCCACAGGCATCAGTCTGATCTGCCATCCGGTCAGCCCGCGCGTGCCCGCCGTGCACATGAACACCCGGCTGATCTCGACCACCAGGACCTGGTTCGGCGGCGGCGGCGACCTGACGCCGGTGCTGGATGCGGACCGTCGCGACGACCACCCCGACACCCTGGCCTTCCACGCCGCGATGAAGGGCGCCTGCGACGCCCATGACCCGTCATGGCACGCCAAGTACAAGCAGTGGTGCGACGAGTATTTCTTCCTGCCCCACCGCAACGAGCCGCGCGGCACCGGCGGCGTCTTCTACGACCATCACGACAGCGGCGACTGGGAACGCGACTTCGCCTTCACCCAGGACGTCGGCAAGGCCTTCCTGGACGTCTATTCGAAGATCGTCGCCGGCCGCATGACCGAGGCCTGGACGCCCGAAGAGCGTGAGGAACAGCTGATCCGTCGCGGCCGCTACGTCGAGTTCAACCTGCTCTACGATCGCGGCACCATGTTCGGACTGAAGACCGGCGGCAACGTCGAGTCGATCCTCAGTTCCATGCCGCCCGTGGTGAAGTGGCCCTGACGCGAAACTAGGCGACCTCGATGCGGGCGTTGTCGGCCATCGCCCGCCCGATGCCGTCGAACAGGGCCGCCAGGGTCAGGGGCTTGGTCAGATGGCCGTCCGCGCCCGCCGCCCGCCCCGCCTCGACATGCTCGGCCATGGCGTTGGCGGTCAGCATCAGGATCGGGGTCCGGGCACGGCCCGCCTGCGCCTCGAAGGCGCGGATGGCGGCGGTGGCGGTCAGGCCGTCCATCACCGGCATCTGCATGTCCATCAGCACCAGGTCAAAGGCCTCGCGCTTGAACAGGTCCAGGGCCTGAGCTCCGTCCTCGACCGCGACCAGCTCCATCGCCGTCGCGCCCAGCATGATCTCGACCACCTTGCGATTGGCCGGATGGTCGTCGGCCAGCAGGACCCGCAGGGGCTGTTCGCGCACGTCGCCGACCGGCTGAGCCGGTTCGGCCGCTTCGATGGCCTCCTCGACCGGAGGCAGCGGGATCTCGAACCAGAAGCGCGAGCCCTGCCCCGGCGTGCTGTCGCACTCCAGCCAGCCGCCCATCAGTTCGACCAGCTCGCGTGAGATGGCCAGGCCCAGGCCGGTGCCGCCGAAGCGCCGGGTGATCGAGCCGTCCGCCTGCTGGAATCGGCCGAAGATGCGGGCCTTCTGATCTTCGTCGAAGCCGACGCCGGTGTCCGCGACGACGAAACGCACATCGCCCTCCACGCCGGGCTCGACCGTCAGCGTCACCTGGCCCTCGGCGGTGAACTTCAAGGCGTTGCTGACCAGATTGGTCAGGACCTGACGCACCCGCACGGCGTCGCCCTCGACCAGGCAGTCAAACGCGGGATCGACATGGGCCACGCCCGTCACGCCCTTGTCCTCGGCCGGAATGCGCCACAGGGCCGCCACGTCCTGCACCGCCAGCCCCAGATGGAAGGGCGCCGTCTCGATCGTGACCTGACCGGATTCGATGCGGGCGCTGTCCAGGATGTCGGACAGCAGACGCTCCAGAGTGGCGCCGGATGAACGAATGACCTCGACCATCTCATGCTCGTCGGCGTTCAGATCGCGCTGGCCCAAGGCGTCGGCCATGGCCACCACCCCGTTCAGGGGCGTGCGGATTTCGTGGCTCATATTGGCCAGGAACTCGCTCTTGGCCCGACTGGCCTCCTCGGCGCGTCGCCGCGCGCTCCGCAGCTCGCCCGCCTGACGCCACTGCCACGCCAGGGTCAGCAAGGCCGACAGCATGAAGACCACGCCAATGCCGACGATCCAGTTCTGCCAACGGATAACGGTGCGCTGCAGCTCGGTGTTGGCGCGCGCGGTCTCCAGTTGCTGACGACGCCGATCCAGCTGTTCCTGAATATCGCCTGTGACCTGGCGGATGCCCGCGCTGAACCGTTGAGCGCTCTGGACGTCGCGTTCGCGCTGATAGGTGCGCAGGACGGTGAAGGCCTCGTCGGATCGCCCTGAGGCGAACAATATTTCCGCCTCGATCAGACCCACGGCGGAATCCGCCCCCCCGTCGATGCTCAGGGCCCGCAACCGCTCAAGGTCGCGCCGCGCGCCCTCCACGTCGCCGGTCCGCGCCCGCGCCACCGCGCGCAGCGGCAGGATTTCCAGCAAGACAAAGGCCGCCGATCCCATGTCCTCGCCATAGGGCGCCAGACAGGACAAGACGTCCAGCGGCTCGTCCCTGGCGCTCGCCACCTGGGCGCACAGGCCCGCGTCATAGACGAGCAGGGTCTCCAGCCCCGTGCGCAGACTCAGACGCCGGTGCGCGGCGTAGTAGGCCTGCGCCCGCGTCAGGTCTCCGACCTGAATGGCCATCTTGGTCAGGTTGTAGAGGCTGTCGAAGTCAGGGCGAGGATAGTCCGGGTTGGCGTAGTCGATCTCGAACCGGCGAAAGGCGATGGTGGCCCCCACCGTATCGTTCAGCTTCATCAACCCCATGCCCGTCATTTCCCACAGGCCGCCGTGGGCCGTGGCGGCGTAGGGAACATTGTCCGGAATATCCGTCTCGGCCTGATTCAACAGCTTCAAGCCCTCGCCGACGCGCCCCTCGTCGATCAGGGCCAGGGCCGACAGCCGTGCCGCATGCGCCCGGACGAACCAGTCGACGCCGGCGGTCGTCATGCGGGTCATCTCGGCGGCGACCTCCACATCGCCCTGATCATAGCGCGCCGTCAGGTCGTTCAAC
>JALAGW010000167.1 GCA_022712235.1 Brevundimonas sp.
CCACCGGCAGGCCCGCCGCCTCGGCCATCTCGGTCGAGGGGATGATGCCGATGCCGACGACGATCAGGTCGGCCTCGATGGTCGAGCCGTCGTCCAGCCGCGCCAGAACGGAACCGTCGGCGGCGTTTTCCAGCGCCTGCAATGACCGGCCCAGCTTCACCTCGACCCCGATGCGGGCGTGGGCGGCGGCCAGCCATTCGGCGGCCTCGGCGGGGACGTTGCGACCCAGCAGACGTTCGCCCGTCTCGATCACGGTGGCGCTCAGACCCAGCCCGCGCAGGGTCGATGCGGCCTCCAGCCCGATCACGCCGCCGCCGATCACCAGGGCGCGCGCGCCGGGCTTGGCCGCCGCCGCGATGGCGCGGGCGTCGTCGGCGGTGCGCAGATAGCGGACGGCGGGGTGGTCGGGCAGGGGCAGGCGGCGCACGCGGCCGCCCATGGCCAGCACCAGCCTGTCGAAAGGCTCGACCGATCCGTCGGCCAGTCGAATCTGTCCCGCATCACGGTCGATGGCCACGGCCTCGACGCCCAGTTTCAGAGCCACGTCCAGTTCGGCCCAGCGTTCCGCAGGCGCCAGCCAGACCGGATCAGCCTCTGCGCCCGACAGATAGTCCTTGGACAGGCTTGGACGTTCGTAGGGGGGGTGCGCCTCGTCGCCCACGACAAGGATAGGTCCCGAAAAACCCAGCTCACGCAAGGCGATAGCGGTCGCGCCGCCAGCGTGTCCGGCTCCCAGGATGACGATGCGTTCAGCCATTTGTGATCTCCATGCGTCGTTGCACTAGATGCAACGCATTTGACATAGATCAAAAACCACGACACCAATGCGGTCAACGGCGACATGAGATCGCCGCTTCGAATTCTTGTCCGGGAGCTTTCAGTGAACATCCCCGTACGCCCGCCGGAGGGCGCCAACAGCCGCGCATGGCCGGCCGACGTCGACGCCGCCGTGCCCTCTTGGGTCTATACGGACCCCGCGATCTACGCCGAGGAACTGCAGAAGATCTGGTACGGGCCGCACTGGCTCTATGTCGGTCTGGAGTGCGAGCTGACCGAGGTCGGCGACTGGAAGACGACGACCCTGGGTGAGAAGCCCTGCGTCATGGTCCGCTCGGGTGAGGACGAGATCTCGGTCGTTGAGAACCGCTGCGCCCACAAGGGCGTCAAGTTCTGCCAGACCCGCACCGGCCACTCCAAGGAGCTGATCTGCCCCTATCACCAGTGGTCCTATGCCCTGAACGGCGACCTGCAGGGCGTGCCCTTCCGTCGCGGCGTCAAGCGTCAGGGCGGCATGCCGTCGGACTTCGACCCCAAGGACCACAGCCTGAACAAGCTGCGGGTCGAGGTGGTCAACGGCGTGGTCTGGGCCACCTTCTCGGACGAGACGCCGCCCTTCCGCGAATACCTCGGCGAGAAGTTCTGGAAGCACTACACCCGCGTCTATGACGGCCGGAAGCTGCAGGTGCTGGGCTACAACCGTCAGCACATCCCCGCCAACTGGAAGCAGATGCAGGAGAACATCAAGGACCCCTATCACGCGGGCCTTCTGCATGTGTTCTTCGCCACCTTCGGCCTGTTCCGCGCTGACCAGAAGTCCGCCGTCGATATCGACGACGAAGGCCGCCACGGCATCCTGATCTCGCGCAAGGGCGAGCAGGAAAAGACCGAGGCCATGGCCGACATCCGCAACTTCCAGGGCGATCTGGTGCTGGAAGACCCGCGCGTCATGGACGTGGTGCAGGAGTTCCCCGGCGAAGAAACCGTCGGGATGATCACCATCTTCCCCAGCGTGATCCTGCAGCAGCAGGTCAACAGCCTGACCACGCGTCAGATCGTGCCCAAGGGGCCGGACGGTTTCGATTTCCACTGGACCCACTGGTGCTACGCCGACGACACGCCGGAGATGCGCCTGCGCCGCACGCGTCAGGCCAACCTGTTCGGCCCGGCAGGCTTCGTCTCCGCCGACGACGGCGAGGTACTGGAGATGACCCAGCAGGGCGCCGCCGGTTCGCCGGACGCCAACATGATCCTGCAGATGGGCGGCCGCGAGATCGCCCCCACCGACCATCAGGTCACCGAGACCGCCGTGCGCGGCATGTGGCGCTACTGGCGCAAGGTGATGGGCCTGTGAGCGAGATCATGACCATCGCCCGTGACGAGATCCGCGACCTTTACGACGCCTATTACGGCGTGCTGGACGATGTCGATCTGCACGCCTGGCCAGACTTCTTCACCGAGGCCTGCCTGTATCGGGTGATCCCGCGCGAGAACTACGACGCCGGCTACACCCTTTGCACCATGCAGGCGGAGAGCCGCGGCATGCTCAAGGACCGGGTGACCGGCCTGACGCGGACCCAGATGTATGCGCCGCGCTACTATCGCCGCTTCCCCACCGCGCCGCGCGTGGTCGAGCAGGGCGAGGAGGGCGTGCGCGTCCGCCATAACCTGCTGGTGGTGCAGACCCTGGTGGACAAGCAGTCGGACATCATCCTGTCCGCCGTCTGCCACGACCGCATCGTCCGCGACGGCGACCGCCTGCGCTTTGTCGAGCGCATCGTCGTCTTCGATTCCGAAATGATCCCCAACAGTCTGGTGTATCCCGCATGACCGAAGCCGCGACCCTGTCGTGGGTGGCGACCCTGCCGCCCTCGGCCCTCGAAGAGCACGGCGTGGCCAAGGCCAGCGCCAACGGCCTGAGCGTCGCCCTCTATGTCGTGGACGGCGAGTATTTCGCTACCGCCGACCTGTGCACCCACGGCGCCGCCAGCCTGTCGGACGGCTTCCTGGACGGCGAGCTGATCGAATGCCCGCTGCATCAGGGCACCTTTAACGTGAAGACCGGCGCGCCGGTCGACGCGCCTTGCTCGGTCGCCGTGCGCAGCTTCCCGGTGAAGCTGCAGGACGGCCTGCTGCACGTCGGCATGGAGGGCTGAGCCATGCATGAGGTCCTGTCCAACGACCAGCAGTCCCAGCTGAACGCCCTTTATGAGCAGATGGAGCCGGAAGGCCTCTATCCTTTGTGGGAAAAGCTGTCGGCCCTGGTCCTGCCCAAGCCGGACTCGCCGGCCAAGGTCCACAAGTGGTCCTATGACAACGCCCGCGAATACCTGATGCGGGCGGGCGATCTGATCAGCGCCAAGCAGGCCGAGCGCCGGGTGCTGATTCTGGAAAACCCCGGCCTGCCGGGCCATTCGGGCATCACGCCCAGCCTCTACGCCGGTCTGCAGCTGATCCTGCCGGGCGAGATCGCCCCGGCCCACCGTCACGCCCAGTGCGCCCTGCGCTTCGTCATGGAGGGCGGCGGCGCCTATACCTCGGTGGACGGCGAGAAGGCGGTGATGCAGCCCTTCGATCTGGTGCTGACGCCGGGCGGACAGTGGCACGACCACGGCAACCCGACCGACACGCCGATGATCTGGCTGGACGGGCTGGACATCCCGACCGTCCGTCACTTCGACGCCAGCTTCGCCGAGGGCTATTCGGAAGACCAGTTCCCCGAACAGGCCCCGGCCGGCGACAGCCTGAACCGCTATGGCCGCAACATGCGTCCGCTGAAGGGCCACACGGCGGATCGCCGCCCGGCGCATCAGCCGTTGTTCCACTACCCCTACGCCGAGTGGCGTCCGGCCTTGGACGCCATGGCCGAGAGCGGCGCTGAGATCGACCCGCATCTGGGTCATGCGCTGGAGTTCATGAACCCGATCAACGGCGGGCCAATCATGGCCACCATCTCGGCCCATGTCCGCCTGCTGCCGGACGGCTTTGAAAGCAAGCCGCGCCGCTCGACCGACGGCACCATCTTCGTGGTGGTCGAGGGGACGGGCGAGGCGGTGATCGAAGGCGAGACCATCGCCCTGAAGCCGCGCGACATCGTCGTCGTGCCGTCGTGGAAAGTGGTCGCCTTCAAGGCGGCCAGCCGACTGGTCCTGTTCGGATACTCCGATAAGGCCTGTCAGGAAAAACTGAACCTCTACAAGGAAGAGAACGCATGAGCCTGCTGTTCCAACCGCAAGCGCCCGTGCTTGCCCCGACCAACACCGGGGACGAATTCCCGGTCCGCCGCATCTTCTGCGTCGGCCGCAACTACGCCGCCCACGCCCGCGAAATGGGCCGTGACCCGGACCGCGAGCCGCCCTTCTTCTTCACCGCCTGGGCCGAGACCGTCGTGCCGGACGGCACGACCATCGCCTATCCGTCCAAGACCGAGAACTTCCACTACGAGGCCGAGCTGGTCGTCGCCATCGGCAAGGGCGGTCGCGACATCGCCGTCGAGGACGCGCTGGACCACGTCTGGGGCTACGCCACCGGTTTGGACATGACGCGCCGCGACCTGCAGCTGGAAGCCCGCGCCCAGGGCCGTCCGTGGGACACCGGCAAGAACGTCGAGCAGTCGTCGCCGCTGGGCCTGATCCACAAGGCGGGCGAGGGCTTTGATCCCGAGAACGGCAAGATCGAGCTGACCGTCAACGGCGAGGTCAAGCAGTCGGCGGACCTGGCCGACCTGATCTGGCCGGTGGCGGATATCGTCGCCTACCTGTCGGGTCTGTGGGAAATCCAGCCCG
>JALAGW010000168.1 GCA_022712235.1 Brevundimonas sp.
CGGACAGTCAGGCGGCTGAGCAGAAGGCCGAGCTGTGGATGGCGCTCGCGAAGCGAGTCGAAGAGGCGCGCACAGGAACCTTGCCAGCACAGTGATCGTGCCTCGTGCCTGTTCGCTTTCCAACGGTAGTCCACATTCAGCGAGTCCTTTTCCCCGCGGGCTCCCGGCAGCGGCCGCCTCAGGCGGTGCGGTTCAGGGGAATGACCTGGGCTTCGCCCTCGACCGGCGCGCGGGCGGCGACGACGACGGGCAGGCGGACGGTGACGGCCGTGCCTTCGCCCAGGCTGCTGTCGATGCTCATGGCGCCGCCGTGCAGTTCGGCCAGCGACCGGACCAGGGACAGGCCCAGGCCGGTGCCCTGCGCCCGCTGTTCGGCGCCGCCGGCCTGTTCGAAGGGGCGGCCCAGTCGGGCCAGATCCTCGGGCGCGACGCCGACGCCGGTGTCGGCGACGGTCAGTTCCAGCTCGGTCCCCAGGGCCTCGGCGCGCACGGTGACGGACCCGCCCGCCGGGGTGAATTTCACGGCGTTGGAGAGCAGGTTCAGCGTGATCTGCTTCAGGGCGCGCCGGTCGGCGGCGACGGTCAGGGCGTCCGGCGGCAGGACGGCGGCCAGATCGACCCCCTTGTCGTCGGCCTGAACCCGGACCAGGGCCAGGGCCGCCGACACCACCTCGCGCACGTCGAAGCGCTCTATGCTCAGGTCGTAACGCGCCGCCTCGATGCGGCTGACGTCCAGGACGTCGTTGATCAGGTCCAGCAGGTGGCCGCCGGCCTCGTGGATCGACTGGGCGTAGTCGGCGTAGCGGTCAGGCACAGGGCCGAACAGGCGCTGGCGCATGATGTCCGAGAAGCCCAGCACGGCGTTCAGCGGGGTGCGCAACTCATGGCTCATATGGGCCAGGAAGCGCGACTTGCCGGCGTTCTGGGCCTCGGCCTCGACGCGGGCGGCTTCCAGCCCGGCTTCGCGGGCGTGCTGCAAGGTGGCGTCCAGGGCCAGGGCGATCAGGCGCGGCGGCTCATCCCGGCCCAGGCGACGCAGGACCAGCAGGATGCGGCGATCCAGCGCCAGACGCGGGGCGAAGCGCGCCTGGGCCTCGACCCCGGTGCGGGCCTTGGCCAGGGCGGCCAGGACGGCGGGGCGGTCCGGAGCGTGGACGGCGGCGATCAGGCCGTCCTCGAACAGGGGCTCGACCGGCAGGGCCGCCGGCGCCGCGCCATAGGCGGCCAGGGCCGCGCCGGAGGCGTCCAGCACCAGGGTCAGGCCGGGCTGGCCCGCCAGCACCGTCTCGATCCGCGCCAGATCGCCGTCGGCGAGGCTCAGGCGGCGGGCCTGCTCGACGGCGCTGAGCCGGAAGGCCATGGCCGTCGCGCCGGCGGTCAGCAGGGCGGTGACGGCGGCCATGCCGGGCGAGGCCTCCGGCGCGCCGTGCACGGCGACGGCGATCAGCCCCGTCAACGTCGCCAGGGCCGACCCCAGGGCGCCGAAGGGGGGCAGTCGCATCGACCCCTGAACCGTCCCGAGCGCTATGGCGGCGGCGACCGGCATGAAGACGAAGGCGCCCAGCGGTCCGGTCAGCCCGCCCGAAAGGCCCGCCGCCGCGATCGCCGCCAGCGACCATGCGGCCAGCAGGGCGGCGCGCGCCATGGCGCCGTCGCGCCCCAGCAGAACCAGTCCCAGCAGGCCGGGCGTGGCCATGGCGAGGGCCGCCGGCGTGTCCAGCGCCTGGGGCCCCTGACCGAACCAGGCGCCGCCCAGCGCGGTCAGTCCGACCGCGGCGGCCCAACCGGCGTGCCAGACAGCCAGGGCCGCGCCGCCGCGTGTTGCGGCGGGGGTTTCGACAGCGTCGGGCGGGGCGGCGGGGCGGGACAAACCGGGACTTCGCGTCAGTGAATCAAACGGTGCAGTTTAGGCCGTGACAAGGCTGCGCCCTAGGCTGCTCGCCTCCTGCGCGACTGGGAAAGCGGCATCCTGACCAGACAGTTGGGGATGAATGGGGCGGTTGTCGTTAACGCCGTCGGGGCCTATGTCGCCCGCATGAGCCCGAACGACGTCATTCCCGCCCTGACCCTTGATGAGACCCTGGCCGAACTGGTCGAGGAATTCGACCTGCTGGGCGACTGGGAAGGGCGGATCGAATACGTCATCGACCTGGGCAAGGGTCTGGCGCCCCTGCCGGACGACGCCCGGATCGAGGCCAACAAGGTGCCGGGCTGCGCCGCCCAGGTCTGGCTGTCGACCCGCCGCGCCGACGGGCGGCTGTTCTTCGACGCTGACTCGGACAGCGCCCTGTCCAAGGGCAATATCGCCCTGCTGCTGAAGCTCTATTCCGGCCGCACGCCCGCCGAGGTCCTGGCCTTCGACGCCCGCGCCGCCCTGGATCGCCTGGGCCTGCCCTCGGCCCTGACCCGTCAGCGCGCCAATGGCCTGAACAGCATGGTCGGCCGGATCAGGGATGCGGCGGCGGCATATTGACAACTGTGTTGATTTGATGCTTCTGGCGGATGATCGAAGTTCCCGGAAAGGCTTTCGATCATCTCGGCTGGACGCGCCTGACCTGCAGGGGGCGTCCGCGGATCGTGTGATCCCTCAGACTTCGCCCGCCCCGCATGTCGGGGCGGGCTTTTTCGTGGAGATTCAGGCGATCAGGCGATCGACAGGAAGGCGCCCAGAAGGGCGGCCAGGGCCAGGATCAGGAGCAGGACCTCGAAGGGCGAGAGGGTCCAAACGGAACGACGTCGGCGGATTCTGGCAGCCATTGGGGCCTCTCGGTTTCAATGATGATCTCGAGGGCCAGCTTCGCCGCGCCGCGAAGCGGAAGGGGCTGACCGTAAAGCCCCCGCCACAAGGCGTCCAACGCGCGATCTGCTTCCCCCAAGGGTTCCATGCGAATCACGGAGCCATGCGGCGCGGCCGCCCGTCGTTAACAATTGTTAGGAATTGTGGATAACGACGATTTTTGTGGACGGAGGGGTCGGATGCTCCCGGTGTCAGGCTGTTTGGGGGTGGTTGCGGGCGGCCATGGCCCTGCTGATCGGCGCGAGGCGACGCATACGGCAGAGCTTCGTGGCGCCTGTCGCGGTCATCCGATCCCGTAGTGCTCGGCCAGGGCCTGCAGCCCCTGCTTGAGCACCGTCTTGCCCTGGCGGCGACGCAGGAACAGCGACTGTTCGGCCAGTTGCAGAGACGTGTCGTGGATGCAGACCTGCTCGACGAGCGCGCGCAGGCGCGGGCCGCAGGCGCACAGGGCCGCCTCGACCCGGGCCGAGGCCGACAGAGCGCGGTCGCCGGGCTCGACCCGGGCCGCGCTGCCGCCGCCGGCGCGGGGCAGGGCGTCCCAGCGCATGGTCAGGGACGGACCGGACAGGGCGATCTCGGCCTCGCGGCGCAGGCGCTCGCCCGCCGCGACCTCGGCGGGGCTCAGCCAGGGACGGCCCGAGGCGTCCTTGCGCCGGGCCAGCCAGGCGACGGGGCTTTCGCCCAGATTGGCGCGGCGGCTGGTCAGGCGACCGTCGACCTCCATGACGGGGCGCTCGCCCTCGATCAGGCCGGGGCGCCCCGGCC
>JALAGW010000169.1 GCA_022712235.1 Brevundimonas sp.
CCTGATCGAGCCGCAGTTCGTCGAGGTCTCCGCCGTCGATCTGCCGCTGGCCGACGCGATCAGCAGCTATCTGTTCAACTCCATGCTGATCCAGGTTCCAGGCGAGGACCGTCTAACCCTGATCTGCCCGACCGAAACCCGCGACAACGCCCGCAGCCATGCGGTCGCTGAACGCCTCGCCGCCTCCAACGGTCCCATCGGCCGGGTCGAGTATGTCGACGTGCGCCAGTCGATGCGCAACGGCGGCGGCCCCGCCTGCCTGCGCCTGCGCGTCGTCCTGACCGAGGACGAACTGGCCGCGACCAACCCGTCCATGCGCCTGACCGACGAACTGCACGGCGCCCTCAGCGTCTGGGGCGCGCGCTGGTATCGCGACAGCCTGACCGCCCAGGACCTGGCCGATCCCGCCCTGCTGGACGAAACGCGCGGCGCCCTGGACGAACTGACCGGCATTCTGGGGCTGGGAACCGACTTCTACCCGTTCCAGCGGGTCTGACAGACCTCTCCTCCCCCGTTCGCGGGGGAGGATCACAGAAGCATCACAACTCGGCGCCGCAATCCCGCGAAATCACTGGGGTTGCGCGCTTCGGGTACGCATTTCCTCGCCTGCCCTTCGCCGTGCGCCATCATCCCCTCCCGAGCCGCGCCAAGAAGGAGATTTCAGACGATTCAGACGAATTGGACTCTGTTTTTCAGCCAGCCTTCATCAGGCCGCGAACCGCCCGCCCTTGTGGGCATAGGCCTGGGTGCCGCGCGTGAAGACGCGATCGCTCGGCAAGACGGCCTCGATCGGCAGGTCCTCGGCGCCCTTCAACCGCTCATAGATCGGCCCGAAGTCCTGCAGGGTGACTTCCTTCAGCTTCTCGATGCTGTCGATGACGAAATAGACCTGCTGGAAGTCGTCGATCCGATAGAGGGTCTTCATCACCCGCTCCAGATCGAAACCCAGACGGTTGGGCGAGGCGTCTTCCAGGCTGAAGACGCTCTCGGTCGCCGAGGAGACGATGCCCGCGCCATAGATGCGAAGGCCGTCGGCCTCCTTCATTAGGCCGAACTCGACCGTGTACCAGTAGAGCCGGGCCAGGTTCTTCAGCATCCCCAGCGACTGCGCCCGCTGCCCGCCCTTGCCATAGGCCTCCATATAGGCGGCGAAATCGGGGTCGGTCAGCATCGGCACGTGACCGAAGACATCATGGAAGATGTCCGGCTCCTGCAGGTAGTCCAGCTGATCCGGCTTGCGGATGAACTGACCCGAAACGAAGCGGCGGTTGGCCAGGTGATCGAAGAAGACGTCGTCCGGCACCAGCCCCGGCACGCAGACCACGGTCCAGCCGGTCAGGGCCTGCAGCTTGGGGTTCATCACCTCGAAGTCGGGGATGCCGCCCATGTTCAGGTCCAGCGCGTCCAGCCCTCGCATATAGGCCTCGCAGGCGCGCCCCGGCAGGATCTTCATCTGCCGGGCGTAGAGGGTGTTCCAGGTCTCGTGCTCGACGTCGGTATAGGCCGCCCAGTTCTGGGGGATGGTCCAGTCGGCGGCGGCGCCTTCCGGCGGGGCCTCAAACACGTGTTCGAAATCGGACATGGGAACGCTCCTCTCGGCTCTGACGGCCGTTACGGGCAGATTAGCGCGGCGTCCGCCCGCCGTCACGCACGTCTATTGCAGCCTTTGCGAGCGCGGCGCGTGGCGGCCCTGGGCGTCGATGGTGAACCACTCCCGCTCGGCTTCGGGCGACAGGGGCTCGATCTCGGGCGTCGCCGCCAGGGAGTCTTCGGCGGCGTAGGCGATGACGCCGCCCTCCGTGTCGGCGATCAGGATGCGATAGAAGGGCTGGTCGCTGGCGACCGCGCCCGTCTCTGCGGCCGGGCCTGCATAGGTGGCGTCCACATCCATGACCAGGCCGTGGAAGGCGTGATCGCGATGCCGGACGATCTGTCCGAGGCCGAACCGGGCTGTGTGAACCTGGGTCATGCTTCATCATTACGCCTCGCCGGTTGAAGCGGATGCATCGACGCCGTTCATCTGTGCGACAGAATGTCTTGGCTTGACCGCTCGGCCCGGTCTAACCTGACGGAGACGGGCGCCGCTTCGGACCGCCCACATGAAAGCTCGGCCCATGCCGGAGACCCCTGGCGCGCCTGCACGGCGCGACGCGCGGTCCCAGCCCACGAAGTCCCGTGATCCAGGGACTTCCGGTCGCGATGCGCCCCTCTATGGCGCGCTCGACCTGGGGACCAATAATTGCCGCCTGCTGATCGCGCGCCCGTCGCGCGACGGGTTCCGGGTGGTGGACAGCTTCAGCCGCATCGTGCGGCTGGGCGAAGGCCTGTCGCACACAGGACGGCTGGATGATCGCGCCATGGACCGGGCCTATGACGCCCTGGCCCTGTGCGCCGAGCGCGTGGCCCGCAAGGGCCTGGACGCCAGCCGTCTCACCGCCGTCGCCACCCAGGCCTGCCGCGCCGCCGATAACGGCCAGGCCTTCATTGATCGGGTGCGTCGCGGCACCGGGCTAAGGCTCAAGATCATCGACCCGGCAGAGGAAGCCAGCCTCTCGGTCGCCGGTTGCCTCAACCTGTTCGATCCCAGGGCCGAGGCGGTGCTGGTCATCGACGTCGGCGGCGGCTCGACCGAGCTGTCGTGGATGATGCGCGGCGCGCGCGGCTTTGAAAGCAAGGGCTGGATGTCGGCGCCGCTCGGCGTCGTCACCCTGGCCGAGCGCCATCCTGAACCGGCCGGCGACACCGAGGCCTGGTATGAAGCCATGGTCGCCGACGTCGGCGCCGCCCTGGCCCTCGGCGGCCCCAGCGACGAGCGGGTGCGGCAACTGTTCCACAGCGGCCGCGTCCACATGGTCGGCACCTCCGGGGCCATCACCAGTCTGGCGGGCATCCATCTCGGCCTGCGCCGCTATCAGCGCGATCTGGTCGATGGCCTGTGGATGACGCGCGCAGACTGCGAGGCGGCGGCTGCGCGGCTGAAGAACCTCGGTCCGGCGGGCCGGGCGGCGGAAAGCTGCATCGGGCCGGACCGCGCCGATCTGGTGCTGGCGGGCGCGGCGATCCTTGAGGCGGTGCAGCGCGCCTGGCCATGCGAACGCGTGCGCGTGGCTGACCGGGGCCTGCGTGAAGGCCTGCTGCTACAAAGGATGCGCGAGGACCGGCAAAAGCCCCGTCGACGCCGCCGTCGGGGCCGTTCCAATGGTCAAACCGGTAATCAGGCCGGAGGCGCGCCGCCCACCTGAACCGGCAGGTCGATGTCGCAGACCGAGAAGTCGGCCCCCCTGGCCTGGCGCGCCGCCTCGGCCAGGGCGCGGAACTGCGGCGAGGTCGTATCCAGCACCTGCGCCGTCGGCCGCTCGGCTTCGGGCAGGTCGGACGCCACCCGCACCCGCGTCATGCGATCCGGGTCGGTGACGATGCCGTCCGGGTTCGGGCTGAATTTCAGGGCGCGCACCACGTCCAGGCCGGAAATCACCCGCCCCCAGATGGTGTAGCGCTTGTCCAGCGAGGGATAGGGCTGACGCATCAGGAAGAACTGGCTGTTGGCGCTGTCCGGCGCCTCGTCGCGCGCCATGCCGGCGACGCCGGGGCAATACAGGCCCCAGGCGTGAACCTTGTGATCCGCCGTCGTAGCCATATAGGCGTCGGGCTGGGTCTGGACCGGCAGGGAATGCAGGAAGCCCAGCACCGCCCCCGCGGGCGCGGCCACCGGCGTAAACGGCGTCTGACCGTCGCGGCGGAAGGTGAACTCGGCCTTCAGGTCGGGATAGGCGCTCTGGCCCTCGCCTGTGCCCAAGGGGTCGCCGGTCTGGGCCATGAACTGGTCGATGACCCGATGCCACAACAGGCCGTCAAAAAAACCCTTCCCGGCCAGCAGACGTATGCGCTCGACATGGCCCGGCGCGACCTCGGGGGCCAGTTCCACCAGGACGCGCCCCTTGCTGGTGTCAATCACCAGCAGGTTCTCGGCCGGAACCGCGCGCCATTCGTTCGCCGTGACGGGGGCCAGAGCCGCCGCCGCAGGGGCCGCCTCCTGCGCCCCCGTCGCCCCGGCCATCAGCATCAGGACGGACGCCGCCGCCAAACCCGTTGAAACGCGCATCCTGCCCCTCCCCTGAAGTCGAAGATCAGCCGCCCGTGACCTGCACGACCGGCTGCACGTCGCAGATGCCGAACCGCGCGCCGCGTTCGGCGCGCGCGGCCTCCACGGCGGCGTTGAAGGGCGCCGAGCCCGGCACGGCTACCCGCACCGTCGGACGCTGGTCCTCCGGCAGGGCCGAGGCCAGTTGCACCTTGGTCATGACGTCGGCGTCGGGACCCACGGCCCCGTCCTTGGCGTCGTCGCCGGCCTTAAGCGCCTTGACCACGTCCAGCCCCTGAACCACACGGCCAAACGGGGTATAGCCGCCGTTCAGATTGTCGTTCTGACCCGTCATCAGGAAGAACTGGCTGTTGGCGCTGTCGGGCGAACCCGCGCGCGCCATGCCCGCCACCCCAGGGCAGAACAGACCGCCGGCGCCGACCTTAAAGTCAGCGGTGACGAACATCTGGGCGTCGGGTTGGGTCATGATGGGCAGGCTGCCCATGACGCCGCGCAGGCCGGGACCGCTGTTCTCGACGACCCCGAAGCCGCTGTCGCGACCGCGACGGAATTCGAACTCGCCCTTGACGTCCGGCAGGTCGCTGCCGCCGGCGCCGGTGCCCTCGGGGTCGCCGGTCTGGGCCATGAAGTTCGGGATGACGCGGTGGAACTTCAGCCCGTCATAGAAGCCGCGATTGGTCAGGGTGCGGATGCGCTCGATATGATTCGGCGCGGCGCGCGGCTCCAGTTCGACCAGGACCCGGCCCTTGGAGGTGTCGATCACCCACAGGTTGTCGGGCGAAACCGTGCGCCATTCAGAAGCGGTCTGGGCGACGGCGCCGCCCGCGATCATCGAGACCGCAGCGGCGGCCAGAAGCATCTTGAAGTTCATGTCTATCCTGAAATCTAGCGCTGCACCTTGGCGCGCACCTGGGCGGCGACCGCCGGGCTGACGAAGCTCTCAATCGCCCCGTCCAGACGGGCGATCTCCTTCACCAGCCGCGAGGCGATGGCCTGATGGCGCGGATCGGCCATCAGGAACACGGTCTCTATGTCGCTGTTGAGGCGCTGGTTCATCGCCGTCATCTGGAACTCGTATTCAAAGTCCGCGACCGCGCGCAGGCCGCGCACGATGACATTGGCGTCCACTTCCTCGGCGAAGTGCATCAACAGGCTGCTGAAGGGCCGCACCTCGATGTCGGCGTTGAAGCGCGCGACCTCGGCCTTCAGCATCTCGACGCGCTCGGCGGTCGAGAACAGCGGCCCCTTGTCGTCGTTCTGCGCCACGCCGACGACCAGCCGGTCGACCAGCTTGATGGCCCGCCCGATGATGTCCATGTGGCCGTTCGTGACCGGGTCGAAAGTCCCCGGATACAGTCCGATGCGCATGGCCTTCGCCTCCCCGCGTTTCGACCCGTTTAGCAGGTGCGAAATCAACGGCCTAGATCGTCTGACACGGGTTTGATCGCCAGGCGTCGGTCAGCCGCGCGATCAGGGCGCCAGCCGGAGAGAAGGCATGGCCGTCGATGGTGGCCACGGCGCAAGCGGGCGTGGCGCTGTTGCAGATGAAGGCGGCGTCAAAGCTCGCCAGATCGGACAGGCGGACAGGGCGCGTCGTGCTGTTCAGGCCGAGGCTTTCCATCCCGCGTTGCAGCAGGGCCTGACCGGTCCCCGCCAGCATGGGGGCCTCGGGCCAGACCACTGCCTCGCCCTGAACGAGGCCGATGTTCCAGATGGAGCCTTCGGAAATTCGCCCCGCGCCATCAACGAACAGGGCGTCGTCGAACCCGGCCAGCACAGCCTGACGCCGCGCCCACGTCAGGCCGAAGGTGGCGGCGTGCTTCAGATGCGGGGCCTCGCGAGCATAGGCCTGGCTTTGGAGACGCAGCGGCGTCGTCAATGGCGCGGCGGGCGGCGACAGGGTCGTCAGGACGCGCGGCTCAACCACCGCGTCCGGCGCCCGCAGGCTGATGGCGTCGGAGAACAGATTGATCCGCAGGCTGAACCGGCCCGCCCGTCCGTCCAGAGCCTGTCGCATCCGTTCCCGCAGCGTGGTCTCGGGCGCGGCGACGCCGAACAGTTCGAGCGCTTCCGTCTGCAGCCGCGCCAGATGCAGGTCCAGCCCCCGCACCGCGCCGTCCTCGACCTGCATCAAGGTGAAGGCGCCGTAGTTGGACAGGACAAAATGGCCCAGGTCGGCGGCGCCGGCGGGCCGGCCGTCGATCTGCATTTCAAGCGTCATGCAAACCTCCGGCCAGCGGAAGGGCCAATCAGCCCTCGCCGCCCTCGTCCGCCACCGTGTCGTCCGCGCCGTCGTCGTCGCCGCCCGAGTCGGGCAGGCGCTCGACCGAGACGACCTTCTCGTCCTTGCCGGTGCGGAAGATGGTCACGCCCTGGCTGGAGCGGCCGACGATGCGGACCTGGCCGACCGGGGTGCGGATCATCTGGCCGCCGTCGGTGACCAGCATCAGGTCGTCGCTCTCCTCGACCGGGAAGGCGGCGGCCAGACGCGTGCCCGCGCGACCGCCCAGACCGTGGGCCGTCAGCCCCTGCCCGCCGCGACCGGTGCGGCGATACTCATAGGCCGAGGACCGCTTGCCGAAGCCGGTTTCGGTGACCGTCAGGATGAACTGCTCGGCCGCGCCCAGTTCGGCGATGCGCTCGACAGACAGGGCGGCGTCGCCCGCATCCTCGTCGTCCGCCTCGACCGCGACGACCTCGTCTTCCGCGTCCGCGCCGGCCAGGGCCTTGCGCATGGCGTTGGCGTGCTTGACGTAGGCGGCGCGTTCTTCGGGCGAGGCGTCCACGCGGCCCAGGATAGCCATGGAGATGACCTCGTCGCCGTCCTGCAGGCGGATGCCGCGCACGCCGGTCGATTCCCGGCCCTGGAAGACGCGCACGTCGGCGGCCTTGAAGCGGATCGCGCGGCCCAGGGCCGTGGTCAGCAGGACGTCGTCCTCGGCGTTGCAGATGGCCACGCCGACCATGCGGTCGCCGTCTTCCAGCTTCATGGCGATTTTGCCCGCGCGGTTCACGGTGGCGAAGTCGCTGAGCTTGTTACGCCGCACGTCGCCCGACCTGGTGGCGAACATGATGTCGTAGTTGTCCCACTCCGACTCGTTCTCGGGCAGGGGCAATACGTTCATGATGCTGTCGCCCGGCTCGATGGGCAGCAGGTTGACGAAGGCCTTGCCACGCGACTGCGGGTTGCCCAGCGGCAGACGCCAGGTCTTCAGCTTGTAGGCCTTGCCGTTGGTGGCGAAGAACAGGACCGGGGTGTGGGTCGAGGCCGAGAAGACGCCGGTGATGGCGTCCTCGTCCTTCATCGTCATGCCGGACTTGCCCTTGCCGCCGCGATGCTGCGTCCGATAGGCGTTCAGGGCGACGCGCTTGACGTAGCCGCCGTGAGTGACGGTGACGACCATGTCCTCGCGCGGGATAAGGTCTTCGTCCTCCATCTCGGCGTCGCCCTCCCCGATCAGGGTGCGGCGCGGAACGGCGAACTGCTCCTTCACCACCAGCAGGTCTTCGCGGATGATGGCCAGGACGTTGGCGCGGTCCGACAGGATGGTCAGGTGGCCCTGGATGGTGTCGGCCAGGCCGCGCGCCTCGCCGAAGATGTCGTCGCGGCCGAGGCCCGTCAGACGCGACAGGGTCAGGGCCAGGATGGCGCGGGCCTGCTCGTCGGTCAGGCGGATCTTGTCGCCCTCGACCAGGACCGTGCGCGGGTCGGCGATCAGTTCGACCAGGGCCATCATGTCCCCGACCGGCCAGGCCTTGGCCTGCAGACGCTCGCGCGCCTCGGCCGGGTCGGCCGACGAACGGATGATGTGGATGACCTCATCGATGTTGGCGACGGCGACGGCCAGACCGACCAGGACGTGGCCGCGGTCACGGGCCTTGGCCAGTTCGAACTTGACGCGACGGACGACCACTTCCTCGCGGAACTCGAGGAAGAGCTCCAGCAGCTTGCGCAGGCCCATCTGCTCGGGACGGCCGTGGTTCAGCGCCAGCATGTTGACGCCGAACGAGGACTGCAGCGCCGTATAGCGGAACAGCTGGTTCAGGATGACGTCGCCCGAAGCGTCGCGCTTCAGCTCGATGACGATGCGCATGCCCTGACGGTCGGACTCGTCGCGAACGTCGGCGATGCCTTCCAGACGCTTCTCGCGCACCATTTCGGCGATGCGCTCGATCAGGGTCTGCTTGTTCACCTGATAGGGCAGTTCGGTGATGACGATGGCGTCGCGATCCTTGCGGATCTCCTCGACCGAGGCGCGACCGCGCACGATGACCGAGCCGCGTCCGTCGCGCAGCGCATTGCGCGGGGCGGTGCGACCCATGATCTCGCCGCCCGTCGGGAAGTCGGGGCCGGGCACGATGTCCAGCAAGGCCTCGTCGCCCATGTCGGGGTTGTCCAGCAGCGCCACGGCCGCATCGACGACTTCGCCCAGGTTATGCGGCGGGATGTTGGTCGCCATGCCGACGGCGATGCCGCCCGCGCCGTTGACCAGCAGGTTCGGAATCCGCGCCGGCAGGACGACGGGCTCCAGCTCCTTCTCATCGTAGTTCGGCTGGAAATCGACCGTGTCTTTTTCGATGTCGGTCAGCAGGGCCACCGCCGCCGGGGCCATCCTGGCCTCGGTGTAACGCATGGAGGCCGGCATATCGCCGTCGACCGAGCCGAAGTTGCCCTGACCGTCGACCAGCATCAGCCCCATGGAGAAGGGCTGCGCCATCCGCACCAGGGCCATGTAGACCGAGGCGTCGCCATGCGGGTGGAAGCGACCCAGCACGTCGCCGACCACGCGGGCGCACTTCGAATAGGCGCGCTCGGGCGTCATGTTCAGGTCGTGCATCGAATAGAGGATGCGACGGTGAACAGGCTTCAAACCGTCGCGCGCGTCCGGCAGGGCGCGGCTGACGATCACGCTCATGGCGTAGTCGAGGTAGGAGCGTTTCAGCTCGTCTTCGATCGTGATGACGGAGATGTCGCCGGGCGCCGAAGGTGCGGCGTTGTCGTAGCTGTCGTCGGTCAAGGAAATCGGGCTTTAAATGGCCGGAATCGGAACGTGATCCGCTGTTCCGGTTTCTAGCATCCGGGGGGCGTTGTGGCAAAGAAACGCCGCTGATATCCCCATGCCGAAAAGGACAGGAAAACCATGCGTCTGACCCTCGCCACCCTCACCACCGTCGCCGCGACTTCGCTGATCGCCGTCAGCGCTTCCGCCCAGAGCCATGATCATGCCGCCATGGGCCACGGCGCGCACGGCCAGGCCGCCGCCATGGACCATTCCGCCATGATCCCGCGCGCCACGCCGGGCCAGACGGGGCAGGCCGCGATCATCAATGGCCAGGGCGCGGAAATCGGCAAGGCGACGCTGACGCAGGGCGCCACCGGCCTGCTGATCAAGGTCGAGGCCACGGGCCTGACGCCCGGCTGGCACGGCATCCACATCCACGCCACGGGCCAGTGCGCCGCCCCCTTCACCTCGGCGGGCGCCCACATCAACCACACCGATCCCAAGACGCCGCACGGCCTGCTGAACGCCCAGGGTCCCGACGACGGCGACCTGCCCAACCTCTACGCCGCCGCTGACGGCAGCGCCCACGGCGAGTTCTTCACCACCAAGGCCCGCATCAGCCAGGACGGCCCCGGCCAGTGGCTGTGGGACGCCGACGGCTCGGCCCTGGTGATCCACGCCAACCCCGACGACCATAACAGCCAGCCCATCGGTGGCGCAGGCGACCGTGTGGCCTGCGCCGTCCTCAGCGCCAATTAACCTAAACGATCAAACCTTGGCGGGGGCGCCGGCGCGCAGGCCGCGCTCCCCCAGGGCGACCGTCACCACCCCGATCAGGGCGATGGCCACCCC
>JALAGW010000170.1 GCA_022712235.1 Brevundimonas sp.
CCGTGATCAGCGACAGATTCGTCGCCGCGGCCGCAGCCTGATCCGCGCTCAGATACTGGTTCACCCCCCAGCCGACCAGCACGCCCAAAATCATGGCCCCGATGATGAGGTAGGCGAATATTCGGTTCATTTTCAATGTTCCAACTGCACTCGACCCACCCCGTCGGAACACTGTCCCCCCGACCGCACGAGCCTTGTCCATCCACGCAAAAGCGAGGCTCCAGACCATCGAAATGTCCGTCGCCCCGCCTCTTTCCCGCCTTTAGCTAAAGCCTATCGCCCCGCCAGGCCAGACCCGAATGACCACCCCCGTCGACGCCCGCCCCTGCAGGCTAGCGCCGCACCTCCAGACCCAGGGCGTCGGCGATGGATTTCCACGGCACGTATTTGAAGTTCTGGTTCTCGCCGGGCAGGACGTTGCGGCCGTCCTGAGCGATCATGGCGCCGTGCTCGAATCCGGGGCCGAGGTTGCGGCTAGTCACCTCCAGACCGTCGGTCTCGGACACGCCGTCGATGCCGCGCGCCCCGTCAGCGACGACGATGAAGGAGCCCAGATAGGCCTGGTCGCCTTCGCGGCGGAAGACGGCGTAGCTGTCGTTGCCCTGGCTGGACGCCACCAGATAGCCGCGCCCGCCCCCCAGGTCATAGAGGCCGACGCCTTCCATATCGTCCTTCAGCGCCGGGTTGTCGCTGATGCGGGCGACCATGGTCATGGCCGCGCCGCCGTCCGGTTCCGCCGACAGGCGCCACAGGCCGACGTCTTCCTCGGCCACGTAAAGCTGACCCGTGGCGTCATCGGCGACGCAGCCCTCGACCTGGCTGGAGAAGGCGAAGTCGCGCACGCGCACCGCGCGCACCTTGCCGTTTCCGGCATCGACCAGCTCCCACTGGCGCTTCTCGCCGTTGGAGTCGTTGATGAAGACATAGGTCTTGCCGCTGCGGGCCGAGCGATACATGCACTGGCCATAGGGATCGCCCTGGCCGGTCGGCTGCACGCCGTCCGCCACATTGATCAGGCGGCGCGCCTGGGTGTCCAGGCGATAGATGGCGATCGCCTTGTTGGTCCGGTCGCTGGCCGTGACCAGAACCACCGGCCGGCCGCCCAGCATGAAGCCTTCGCGCAGGTCGACATTGTTCATCTTGCCGTCGGGCAGATGCTGCAGCACGCGTCCCTGCATGTCGTAGAGGTTCAGGCCCGCCTTCTTGTCCGTGCCGATGACCAGGCTGTTCGCCGGATGGGTCGGATCGGCCCAGACGGCCGGATCGTCGGCGGCGTCGCCTGGACTGCCGACCGGCGCGGTTTCAGCCACGGCGACCACGGCGGGGAAACGCGGCGCGACGACCGCGCGCACGTCCTGCGGCGTCCCCGCCGACAGGTTGAGCGCTCCGGTCAGAGCGGCGATGGACACCAGCTTGTAGTCCGGGCCTGCCGCCGCGTCCTCATCCGTCACCACCAGAGCGCCTGACGGCAGGCCAGCCAGGGACACGCCGACGGCTTGCAACGCGCCCGGCTCCTTGATCGCCGCGCCGTCGCGCCCGGTCAGACTGGCCGTCCCGAGGTAGGCGTCGCCCGCGCCTTGGTCATAGACGAACAGCCGTCCGCTGGAGGCGTCGGTCGCGATCAGATAGCGCGCGCCTTGGCCGCCGTCATAGAGGGCCAGAGACCCGCTCTCCTCGCTGATCCGGCCCAGACCGGCGGCGTCGACCAGGGCCGGAGCCGCGTCGGCTTCGGGGTCGCCGTTGAAGCGCCAGACGCCCACCGCCTGCTGCGAGGCGTAGAGCTGGCCCGTCGCGTCGTCGGCGACGCAGTATTTGATCTTGGACGGCAGGTTGATGCGACGCGCCGAGCGGGCGTCCACCCGGCCCTCAGCGTCAGCATAGAGCAGCAATTGTTCGATCTCGCCGCCGTCGCCCACGGCCACGGCGTAGAGGCCGCCGTCGCTGGCGTTGCGCAGCATGCAGACGTCCTCGACCGCAAAGCCCAGAGGCACGGACCGCGCTCCCACTTCGACCGGCGCGCCGTCACGCATGGCGAAGAAGCGCAAGGCATTGTCGGTCTTGTCGGTTGAGACCAGCAGGGTCTCAGGCCGGCCCTTGATCGGGAAACCGTAGCGCACGTCCAGCCCCCCGGCCTCGCCTGCCGGAACCTGGCCCAGGCGCGCGCCTGTCAGGTCAAGGACCTCCAGCCCGGCCAGACCCGCCGCCGACACCAGACGATGACGCCGCGCGTCGGCGTCCAGCACGATCACCCCGCTGCTCGCCTCGCCGGTCGAGCGAGTGTCGAGCGCCGCAGCCACGACCGGCGCGCCCACGGCGGGAGCGACGACGTCCTGAGCCCATGCGGCCCCGCCTGTCGCCATCGCCAGCACCAGGGCGCTGGCCCCGAGAAGTTTGTTCGTCAGTCGCCTGGTCATGGTCGCCCCCACACAGCCCTCGGCGCGCTTGCGCCTAGGGCCCAGTAGGCAGGCTCTGCAAAGGATACGC
Source organism: Brevundimonas sp. (assembly GCA_022712235.1). Lineage (GTDB taxonomy): Bacteria > Pseudomonadota > Alphaproteobacteria > Caulobacterales > Caulobacteraceae > Brevundimonas. The sequence continues at coordinate 2,485 of JALAGW010000170.1, forward strand.
GACGCCTGGACGACAAGCCTGTGAGAAGATGTCAGCGACAGGCCCAAGGACGACGATCCCTGACGTCGGGATATTTTCGATCACGACGACGCATCAGCTATCCCCGGCAGGCGAACAAGCGCTCTTGCGCCCCCTGAGATGCGATTGCACAGCACCACCTCGCCGCCATTGCGCTCCAGGACCGAACGACTGATCGACAGTCCCAGCCCGGCCCCGCCGGTGGCGCGATTGCGAGAAAGCTCCAGCCGCCGGAACGGCGAGAACACCGCCTCCAGCTGGTCGGGAGGCAGGCCCGGCCCCAGGTCGTCGATCGTGCAGACGATTTCCTCGCCTTCACGCGTCACGGCGACATCCGCGCGATCGCCATACAGAACCGCATTGTCGATCAGATTGGTCAGCGCCCGCTCCAGCTGGTCCCGATCGCCGCAGACCAGGTGCTCGCCGTTCGCCGCCAGCGTCACGGGCCGCCCCATCGCGACCTGCCTGGCGACGCACTCGCGCGCCAGATCGGCCAGGTCCAGCGGCTCGAACGTCCCGCGAGCCTCCTCGCCGCGCACATAGACGAGCAACTGATCGATCAGGCGCTCCATCCGTGCGATGTCCGCGATCGCCGCCGCGCGCGGGTCCCCCGTTAGACCCTCGACTCGCAGGCGCAGACCCGTCAGCGGCGTGCGCAGGTCGTGGGCGACCGCGGCCATGATGACGCTGCGCTCCTTCAACGCCCGGCCCAACCGCTCGCGCAGGGCGTCCAGCGCCTGCGCAGCCGCCTGCGCCTCGCGAGACCCGCCCACGACGGCCTCCGCCTGCTCATCTCCGTCGGCCGCCTCCGCCAATCTCTGGAACGGCGCGGTCAGCCGGCCCGCCCCCCACAGGGCCAGCGGCAGAAGCACGGCCGCAGCGATCAGGAAGGCCAAGGCCATGCGCCGTCGCTGCGGCGTCAGCCATGGCGAGGACGGGGTCACGACCACCCAGCGTCCGTCCGTTCGGCGCACCGCCGCCTCGAACGGCGCAAAACTCATCCCTGGCGCCAAGGCCATCCTCGCGAGAAGGGCCTCGACTTCGGCCGGCGGCGGCTGCGACCGACCCGGATGCCGCCTCGACGGGATGCGCTCCGGCGTCAGGGATCGCACCCGGACCTCGCCCGGCGCCGCGCCCAGCAGAACCGTCAGGCCAGCCTGGGCCACCAGGGCCTGGCCCTCGTTCGCGGCCTCGAAGGGCGGCCTCGCGGCCAGGCGTCTCCGCCAGCCTCCCTCCCCTGCCACGGCCGCCTGCGCCTCGGCCGCCGTGATCCGCGCGGGCGGTGGAACGGGAAAGGCCAGGGCGATGACGAAGCTGACCGTCAGGCAGAGCAGGATGCCTGCGACCGTGAAGCCCGCCGCCAGGGTGCGGATGGACAAAACACGGCGGCTCATCCCCGCGCCAGCGCCCGAAAGCGATAGCCCGCGCCCCGCACCGTCTCGATCAGCGACGCCTGCTCCGGGCGCTCCAGCTTGCGCCGCAATCGGCTGACCGCCAGATCGACCGCTCGATCGAAATTCTCGGCCAAGGGGCCATGGGTGTTCTCCAGGATCTGGTCACGGCTGAGGATACGCCCCGCCGACTGCAAAAAGGTCAGCAACAGGGCGAACTCGCCCGCCGTCAGTTCGATCGGCGCGCCCGTCGGGTCGGTCAGGCGGCGCGCTGAAACCTCCAGCCTCCACCCCTCGAAGACCAGCGTCCGATCCGTCGCCACGACATCCCCCGCGCGAACGGAACGACGCAGGACCGCGCGGATGCGGGCCAACAACTCTCGCGGTTCGAAAGGCTTGGCCAGATAGTCGGCTGCGCCGACCTCCAGCCCCACGATACGGTCGGTCGTCTCGCTCATGGCGCTGAGCATCAGCACCGGCGTCCGTCCCTCCAGCCGCCGGCAGATGGCCAAGCCGTCCTCGCCCGGCATCATGACGTCCAACACGACCAGATCGGGCTCGGCCTCGGCCAATAGCGCATCCATCGCCGCGCCGCCGTCTGCGGAACGCACGGCGTAGCCCGCGCCAGCCAAGTAGTCGCCTAGCGCCGAACGCAGGCTGGCGTCGTCATCAACGATCAGGATGTCGGCCGCCGCGTTCATGATCCCCGTCCTCTTCCCCTTTTGTATCTCTCATGTGTCAAAGCGCGGCGGGCAAGCGCCGAGAACGACATGAAGGCGATACGCACGCCCTCGAGCCTGATCCTCCAACCCTGGAGACGCCCATGCTCGCCCTCGCTCTGTTGCTGACTTCGGCCGCCGCCGACTCGATGTGCGCTCGCGCCCTGCAAGCGGCGCCGGGCCTCAGCTGCGCAGAGGCGAGCCGCGGCGTCGCCCTCGCTCCCCTCCCGGCCGAGGCGGAACGATTGGCCGGCTACGCGCGTGCCGGCGAGACCCGTTTCACGGCGCAGTTCGATCGCGGCATCGCGCCCTATGTCGTCCTCTCGACGCCGCCCCTCCCTGACCGCGCCGCCCTCATCGCGGCCGGTTTCACTCATATCCTGCCCTGGCCCACGCCACGCGCTTTCGACGAGGCCGCGCGCCGCGCGGTGGCGCAAGGCGCCCGGCGCTTCGCCGTCTCCCAGAACATGGGTCCCGCTCAAACCGAAGACGTGGTCGCCCGAGCCCTGTCCCAGATTCCGGACGCCAGCGCTCAGGCTGCGCTTGACGCCGGGATGATCCCTCACGAACTGGGACATCTTTGGTTTACCGCCGCATTTTGGCCTGGCGGAGCGTCCGCCGACGCCCCGCGTCACTACGGCGGTCCGGGTCCCGACTGGCTGGACGAAGCCGCCGCCGTCATGCTGGAGGACGAGGCCACGGCCGCCCAACGCCGCGACCAATTCCGCGCCTTGATGCGCGGAGAGACCCTCTCCGCTGTCGGTCCCGTCGACGGCCGCGCCATGCTGCTGGATCTGCCCCGCCTTCTGTCGCGCGAGCATCCTGGCCTGGCGCGCGCTGTCGCCGTCGCGCCCGACATCGCCGCCAGCGGCGGCGTCGGCGTCAGTTTCACCCCCGCCGGAACCGGCCCTCGCCCCGCAGCGCTCGAGCGCGTCTTCTACATCCAGGCCCGCGTTTTCGCCGACTATCTGATCCAGACCTCCGGTCGCCCGACGATCCTGGCCGATATCGCCACGGCCCTGGCCGACGACGGCGATTTTGAAACCTGGCTGGCTGACCAAGGCGCGGGATACGGCCTGCCCGTTTCCGTCCCGGAGCTGCAGGATGACTGGAGACGATTTGCAATGGCGTTCTAGGTCCGCATCGACCTGAAGCCGCTTGCCGCCCTGCCGCATCCCGACATCCAAGGGAACCTATGCGGCGGCGCTTGATGAGGATCGGCTGACGACTTTAGAACTTCTTATGCTCGGCTTCAGGACCGCCGACAACGAGCAGCCCAAGCTGACGTTCACCCGGCGTCACAGGCGCGCTTCGTCAAGGAGGGTCGAGGCATGAAGAGTCCGCTGTTCCCAAACCAGACCGAACGATCGGCTTCGCCCGACCTCATCAAGCTCGCCGGCTCCGCCGCGGTTCCGTTGCCCAACGCCATGAGGCTCGGGACTGGAGCTGGAACAACAGTCGCCGCCGACGGCGCCTGCGATGCGGCCAGCGCACCGGACTTCCGTTTCGACCCGATCGAGCGCACCGGCGCCTGCCGGCGCTTCGTCCGATGACCTTGGAACGCCTGCGTCGTGTGCGCCAATGGATACTTGACGCAGGCCATGTCGATGAGGCGTCCTCGGCGTCATTGCCGCCGGGAGACGGAAGCATGCACGTCAAGGCCGCCTTGCGGACGCCAGAGCTCGATCCCGCCCTGCGCGAAGGCGATACTGTGGGCGCGCTCGCCGGCGATGCGCTTCTACTCGCGGCAGACTTTCTCGACTCGGTCGAGAGCGACGACACCGACGCGCGCAAGACCTTGGCCGATGAAGCCCAGGTATGTCGCAAGATGGCCGAAGCGGTCGCTCAGGCGCCCCTGCGCAATTCCTCCCAGGTCCTGGCTCCTGCCGACCTGGGAGGACGTTTCTTCACCCTCACTGAGCGCATGTGGCCCAATGCGGAGGTCGCCAGCTATCTTCTGGGCCATGTCGCCGAACTGATGAAGCAGCTTCCGGCAACCGACGGCGCGCTGAAAAATCGCCTGCTTCTGGACGCTCAGAATCTGCAGCGTGTGCAAACCTTGCTGGACATCGCCCCCAACGCTCGATTGGGGCCGCGTCTGACGGAGCTCCTGCCTCTGCTGCGGAACCTCGAACGGCCAGTCGAGGGGGAGACGCCCTTTCCACCGCTGTTGATCGACGGCGTGACCGCGGACCCGGTGTTCCACGCGGCCGCTCAGGACGCCTATCGGATCGTGGTCGGGCGTGAGCTGAACGACCTGCCCGGCATGGCCAGCGCGGTCTGGTCCGGCAAGCTGGCTCTCGCCTGGCTGCGGACGCACAACGAAGGTTGGTCGTTCACCACAACGGAAGCGGCGCGAATCATGGAGGCCGTGCGCAGCCCGCGAGAGCCGTGGAGCCGATCGCCGGGCATGCCGGGCGATTGGACAGACCTGGACAGCGGGGCCGCCGCCGAGGTCCTGCGTCTGATCGGCGCGCACCATCGCATGGGCAAGACGCGCGCGCCCTTTCCCCTGGCCGGCTTCTGCGACCGGGTGCGCACCTTGCCGCTGGCTTGTCATGGCGGGGTGATGCTGATCGAGGTCCAGGGACGCGTCAGCGGCGGGACGACCGGAATCGCCTCCTTCCTTCTGACCGAAGACAAGATCCTGGCCGTCGATGGGAATTCGGCCTGGATCCACGACCTGAACGACGCCGTCGGCCCCCATCTTCACGACGAGGGCGCGCGACTGGACTACATCCGCCTCTTCATGAACTGTGTTCGCTATGAAGGGGAACGGTTTCAGCCGACGGAGTCCTTCGAGGACCTTGCGGATCGGGCGACGGACGCCGACGCCCTGCGCGACCTTTGCGCAGGACACGCCCGCGCCATCCAGCCGGCCGGTTTCGACGCCGAAGGCCGCTGGCTCTTCCTGCTTGTGGTCTGCCACCGGCAGAGCCTCTTCGCCGCCGGTCTGGCCCTGACTCCCGATGGCATGGTGGAAATGATCGACGACAGAATCCTGGCCGAAGACGTCCCCGTTCGCTCCGAACGTTTGGACGGCCTCTTTGTCGTTCTGACTTCCGAGGAAACACGCTCATGACCCTGATTCCGATCGACAACGCCCTGGGGCTGCCCGAAAGCATCGACGAACCGGGCCTCATCGTAGGCTGGTCGCTGGAACGCGATCGTCGACGTTCGGCCGTCGGCTTCAAGTTCGGCGCGGCGGCGGCCGATCCGGCATCCGCCGTGATCGACCCCATCCTGATGGAACGAGAGGGGCACCTGATGACCATCGCCCCGACCGGCGCGGGCAAGGGGACCGGCTGCATCGTCCCCGCGCTATTGCGCTTCGACGGCCCGGTGATCGTCATCGACCCCAAGGGCGAGAACGCCCTGATGACCGAACGTCGTCGGCGCGAACTCGGCCAGACGGTGGCCGTGCTCGACCCCATGGGCGTCACCGGTCTGCCCGCCGCCTCGCTCAACCCGCTCGACATCCTGGACCCCGACAGCCCCACCTTCGTCGATGACGCGATGGCCGTCGTCTCGGCCCTGGCCAGCCCTGACGTCGAGGCTGATGTCAGCGACGGCGGCTATTGGCGTGAACGGGGCGCCACCTTCGTCCTCGGCGTGGTGCTGCACGTCATGAGCGACCTGCCGCCCGCCGAACGCCATCTGGAGACGGTGCGAACCCTGGTCAACCAGGCGGTCGGCGAGATCGGCCTCTACACCGCCACGGCCGAACGTCCGGGCGAGACCGGCGGTCTGGCCGGCACCGTCCTCGCGGCGCTGGAGGCCTCGCGCAACGCCGAGGCGCGCGACATCGGCCGGATGCTCCGCATCGGCGCCGTCTCCACCCTGGGCGGCATCCTCTCCTTCTCGCAGAACATCGTCGAGGTGGTGCGATCGGGCATGATCGGCCCCTCTCTGCGACAGACCAGTTTCGATCTCGGCGCGGTCCAGCGGGGCGATCCGCTGTCGATCTACCTCGTCCTGCCGCCCCACATGCTGGAAAGTCATGGCCGACTGTTGCGTCTGTGGGTCCACACCCTGATGACCCTGATCTCGGGGCGCAGCGGCCGACCGCCGAAGTCGACGCTGTTCATCCTCGACGAGGCGGCCCAGCTCGGCGCCTTCGACGATCTGCGTCGGGCCATCACCCTGATGCGCGGCTATGGCCTGCAGACCTGGAGTTTCTGGCAGGATCCCAGCCAGCTTCAGAACCTCTATCCGCGCGACTGGCAGACCATGGTCAATAATTGTCGGGCCGTGCAGTGCTTCGGCGCCAACACCATGCTGGCGGCCGAGGCCATGGCGCGCCTGGTCGGCTTCGGTTCGCCCGAACAGCTTCTGGATCTCGACGACGACGAGATCCTGCTGCAGCTGTCCGGCGACATGCCGGTGATCGCCCGGCTGCCCAACTATCGGACGGACCCCATCTTCGCCGGTCTCTACGACGTCAATCCCTTCCATGATCCGTCCCGCCCGGTGCAAAAGCCCAAGCCGGTCCTGCGCGTGTTCGAGCGATCGCCGCCGGTCGTGGAGCCCGCCACCCCGGCGGAGGTCCTGGCCCGGCTCAGGGCCCGATCTGGCCGATAGGAGCTTCGGATGGACGTCCGCCTTCGCCCAGCAGAAACATCGGATGCACCGCCCGAGCCGCCGGTGACGCCGAACGACATCGAACCAGGCCCGGACTGGTGGTCGAACTGGCGCCAGGAAGACTACTCCTGGGACGGGCTCGCCGACAAAAACTGGGATGGCTGGGCGTGGGACCCCGCGCTGATGCGGGTCGTTCCTCAAGCCGGCGCAGAGGAGGAATGCCGTCCCGCCACGCTTCAACATCAATGGTGGTCACATCGGGACGCCCTGTTCATCGATCCCCACGACGGGCGCGGCTACACGGTGGCGCACCTTCCGCTGACCTGGTCCGACGGCTCTCCATCCCCCAAGACGAGCGGCCATGGCGGGGAGGTGGACGATGGGCTGACCATCGCCGTTCAGGACCTTTTGAAGGCCGCTCCCGGCGGAACGGTCGATCTGAGCGGAGTGGTTTTTGCCGAAAGGGCGTCGATCGCCATACCCGGCGGGCGGAACATCCGGCTGCGGATGAAACGTGTCTATGCGGCCGGAAGCCTGTCTCTTCGCGATGAGAATGGAGACGCCGCCCGCCTGGGCGAACTCGACATCGAATCCTCCTGGCTCAAGAAAGACCTGGATATCGAAGGCGCGACCATAGACGGCGGGATGCGTCTGATCACGCACCGGGGCAGCGAGATCGGAGGCGACCTCCAATGTCAGGACCTGCGGCTCAACGGTCGCCTGCGCGGGCGCTTCGGTGTGAAACGACGCGCCCTCTTCGACGGCGCGATCTTCGAACAGGGCGTGATCTTCGAGGACTGCCTGTTCTTCTCATGGGCGTCCTTCGAAGACGCCCGCTTCCGCGGTCCGGCCCAATTCGCCCGGGCGATCATCGGCGACGCCCGGTTCGGAGGCGCGACCTTCGAGCGCTTCGCCGAGTTCCCAGGCGCGGCCTTCCTGCGCTCGGCGGACTTCGTCAACGCCGCCTTCGCCGGCGCGGTCGTCTTCTCCAAGGCCGCCTTCAGCCAAGGCGCGAACTTCACCGGCGCGGGCTTCGGCTCCGACCTGCACCTTCACGGCGCGCGCTTCGAAGGCGCCGCCCTCTTCTCGGGGCGAGCGGCCCTGGCCACGGATCGCAACCCGCAGGCCATCGTCCTTCGACCATCGGCCGACGCAGACGGCTGGACCGGGGCCGTCGCCGCAGAGGATCTGCTGGCCGCCTTCGCCCGTCGCTCCTTCCAGACGATCGACGCCTCCGAGGCCGTCTTCGTTCGCGACGCCGACTTCAGCAATCGCGACGTCCTGCAGCCGTCCAGCTTCGCGGGCGCACGCTTCCTGGGCGATACACGGTTCCACGGCAGCCGCCTCCATCAGCGCGTCAACTTCCACGACGCCCGGTTCGAAGCCCTGGACTATGAGACCCAACCGCCCCGCGCGCGTCTCGTCGGC
>JALAGW010000171.1 GCA_022712235.1 Brevundimonas sp.
GCCAGGGCCCGGCCGAAGCGGGCGCCGGCCTCGGGGGCGGCGCCGAGGTAGAAGTCGGGCTCGATCAGCTCGGCCTCCATCAGCAGCCATTGGCCGTCGGCGTCGGGGACCATGTCGATGCGGGCGTAGAGAAGCGGCTCGTCGATGGCGGCCAGCGTCCGTTCGGCCAGGGCCAGGGCGCCCTCGGGGGCCTGATCCAGACGCTGGTACTGGCCGCCGTACTGGACCTGGATGCGGAACTCGTCGGCGTGGGCCGGGCGCTTGTTGACGACGTGGCTCAGTTCGCCGCCGAAGAAGAGCAGGGAGGTCTCGCCCGCCGTGCCGATGGTCGGCAGGAAGGGCTGGATCATGGCCCCGCCGACCGGTGCGTCAGCCAGCACCTGTTCCAGCAGGTCGCCGGCCGCGACCTTGAGCGTGCGCCAGGCGCCGCCGGACACCGTCGGCTTGACGATCAGCTGTTCGGCGCCCGTGGCGGCGAAGGCGACCTCGACCACGGCCGGGCTGGCGTGGTCGGTCCAGATGGTCGGAGGGATGGCGACGCCCTTTTCCGCCAGCCGGGCCAGATAGCGCTTGTCCGAGTTCCAGCGCAGCACCTCGGCGGGGTTGGCCAGGGGGGCGCCCGCCTCGGCCCAGGTCGCGCAGGCCTGAAGCCAGTGCTCGTGATCGCGGTGGTAGCCCCAGACGATCAGGGGCAGGACCAGGGGATAGTCCATCAGGCCGTGGGCGCTCTCCACATGGTCGGTCCAGGGCGTGGGCCGGGCCTTGATCCCCGCCGTGGCCAGGGCTTCCGACAGCCGGTCCAGAACGCCCGGCCATTGCCCGGCGTAGGACGGATCGGCGGGATCGGGGGTCAGGACGGCGACTTCGGTCATGCGACTACTCCTCGGACGGGAACTGCATAGGCTGTTTTCATCGACCGCGAAAAGCCCGACGCTGGCGTCGGGGCTCTTGTGCCGCTATGGGGCGCGCATGACCCAGAACAATGCTACCGCCCGCTTCGACGTCTGCGCCGTCGGCAACGCCATCGTCGACGTGCTGAGCCCGTGCGAGCCCGCCTTCCTCGAGGCCCAGGGCCTGACGCCCGGCTCGATGCAGCTGGTGGACGAGGCCCAGAGCGCGGCCCTCTATGACGCCATGGAAGCGGGGGTCGAGGCCTCGGGCGGGTCGGCCGGCAACACCGTGGCGGGCGTCGGTTCGTTCGGCGGTCGCGCGGCCTATATCGGCAAGGTGGCTAGGGACACCCTGGGCGAGGTCTTCAGCCACGACATCCGCGCCGCTCATGTCCACTTCGACACCCCGGTTCTGGAAGACGGCGCGGGCGCCGGCTTCGGCACCGGCCGCTGCCTGATCAACGTCACGCCCGACGCCCAGCGCACCATGTGCACCTTCCTGGGCGCCGCCAACCAGCTGACGACCGCCGACATCGACGCCGAGCTGATCGGCGACAGCGCCATCGTCTATCTGGAAGGCTATCTGTTCGACCCGGCCCCGGCTCGCGCCGCCTTCGAGGCCGCCGCCGCCGCCGCCCACGCGGCGGGCCGCAAGGTCGCCATCACCCTGTCGGACAGCTTCGTCGTCCACCGCTGGCGCGCCGAGCTGCTGGCCTTCATCGAGGCCTCGGCCGACATCGTCCTGGCCAATGAAGGCGAACTGCACGCCCTGTTCGAAACCGAGGACTTCGACCACGCCGCCGCCCACCTGGGCCGCATCGTCGAGGTCGCCGCCGTGACGCGCGGAGAAAAGGGCTCGGTCCTCTTCCGCGGCGAGGAGCGGGTCGAGATCGCCGCCTTCCCCGTCGACAAGGTCGTCGACACCACGGGCGCGGGCGACCAGTACGCCGCCGGCGTGCTGCTGGGTCTGGCGCGCGGCCTGTCGCTGGCCGAGGCCGGCGCTTTGGGATCGCTGGCCGCCTCGGAAGTCATCGCCCACTGGGGTCCGCGTCCCATGGTCAAGCTGGAGGCCCTGGCCGCCGAGCACGGGCTGAAGCTCTGATCGCGACGATGGACCACGCGCGGGGGCGGCTTGCCGTTCCCCGCCGCGCCGCGTAATCGGCGGACCATGTTCGGCCTCGCCAATCCCGACCGCTTCATGCGCTTCACCCGCCCGCTGACCCCGGTGCTGTGGGGGCTGGCGCTTGTCCTGCTGGCGATCGGGACCTGGCTCAGCTTCGCCGCGCCCGCCGACTATCAGCAGGGCGACACGGTGCGGATCATGTTCATCCATGTCCCCGCCGCGACCCTGGGCCTGGGCGCCTATGCGGCGCTGGGCGTGTCGAGTTTCTTCGCCCTGGTGTTCCGCCATCCGCTGGCGGACGCCGCCGCCCGCGCCGCCGCCCTGCCGGGCGCGGTCCTGACGGGTCTGGCCCTGATCACCGGCTCGTTGTGGGGCCAGCCCATGTGGGGGACCTGGTGGGTGTGGGACGCGCGCCTGACCAGCGTCCTGGTGCTGTTCCTGTTCTACCTCGGCTACATGGCCCTGCGCGCCTCGATCGACGACGAGCAGAAGGCCGGGCGCGCCGCCGCCGTTCTGGGGCTGGTCGGCCTGATCAACCTGCCCATCGTCAAGTTCTCGGTCGACTGGTGGAACACCCTGCATCAGCCGGCCTCGCTGTTGCGGGCGGGCGGGACCAGCCTGGACCCGGCCTATCTGGCCCCGCTGCTGACCATGATGGCGGCCTATGGGGTGTTGTTCGGGGCGATCTGGCTGACCTCGATCCGCACCGAGGTGCGTCGCCGCCGCGTCCTGACCCTGCGCGCCCGCGCCGCGCAAGAAGCCTGAGGAGACGCCGATGCCGGATCTCGACATGAGCCCCTATGGCGTCTTCGTCTGGTCGTCATGGGCGGTCAGCGCCGTGGCTCTGGGGGCGATTTCGCTGCGCGCCCTGATCGCCGCCCGACGCTGGAAGCGCGAGCTGGCCCGTCTGGAAGAGGCGCGCAAATGAACCGCTGGTTCGCCCTGATCCCGATTGCGGCGCTCGTCGCCCTGGGCGTCTTTCTGATGTTCCAGCTGAATTCCCTGTCCGGCGCGCCGGGCGAGGGGCGCGAATACAGGCCAGACGCCCTGGTCGGCCAGTCCATCCCCGAGACCGTCCTGCCCATCCTGCTGGGCGAGGTCGAGACCGATCAGCGTCTGGACCTGAAGACGGCGGGCGTCGGCAAGCCGATGATCGTCAACCTGTTCGCCAGCTGGTGCGCGCCCTGTCGTCTGGAGCACCCTCAGCTGATGAAGCTGAAGGCGCAGGGGATCAATGTGATCGGCGTGGCCTACAAGGACGAGCCGGTCGCCACGCGCGCCTTCCTTGACGAACTGGGCGACCCCTACGCCCTGGTCCTTGTGGAC
>JALAGW010000172.1 GCA_022712235.1 Brevundimonas sp.
GAACCTGGTTCCCGCGGGTCAGGCGGTCGCCGCGGCCCAGGTGCTGTTCGCCAAGATCGAGGACGCCCAGGTCGCCGAATGGACCGAACGCTTCGGCGGCGCCGAGGGGTAGGGGCTTTCCCACCCGTTCTCCTTCCGATCCGCCGACATCCCATCCGCCGTCATCCTCGGGCTTGACCCGAGGATCCAGCGTAGCGGCGCCCTCGACAGGGCCAATGTCGAGCAGGCGGAAGGTCCGATCCTCGGGTCAAGCCCGAGGATGACGGCGGGTCGAAGACCGCTCAAAGAAAAGGCCCGGATCGCTCCGGGCCTTTTTTTGTTTTCGCCAGGGGATCAAACCGTCCGGCGACGCTGCATCACTTGCGACAGGCCGAACAAGCCCAGTAAGCCGGCCAGCAGGCTCATGGCCCATTCCGTCAGGGTCGGAACCGGGGCCGGCGGCGGGGCCGCAACCAGGACGGCGGTCGTGGCGCCGACGCTGTGGAGCGTCAGATTGACGTTCGTCGAACCGTTGAGGATGGTCCCGCCGTTCAGGCCGAGGGCGCCGACAGCGATCCCGTCGCTGTCAACGTCGCCCGGCTGGACCGTGTACTGGAAGGTCAGGCTCGAACTGCCGGACCCGGACTGGTAGGTGGCGTAACGGGTGGCTGCGCCCACGGTCAGGGCGAGATGGGGGGTTCCCCCCGACGTGTTGACGGTGACTGCTTCGCTGAAGTTCACGGTGAAGGTCAGGGTCTGGCCGGGGCCATAGACGCCGTTAGCTGGGACGCCGACGCTGGCGACGGTCGCCGCCGCTCCTGCCGCAGGCTCGGTAATGGTGAAGCTTTGCCACGTCATACAGGTGTTGGCGTCCATCACCGTGACGGTATAGGTCCCGGCGGTCAGGCCGACGGCCGACGATGCCGTGCCGCCGCTCGGCGCCCAGGAGTAGGTGTAACCGGGCGTGCCGCCCGAGACGCTGACCGTGGCGGCGCCGTTCGCGCCGCCATTGGTGGAGACGTTCGACTGCGAAAATTGGCTCGCCACCAGAAGAGGCGGCTGTGTGACAGTATAGCCTCGCGTCTCGAACGCTCCGGTATTGTCGGTCACTGTGACGGTGAATGATCCGGCGGCCAGACCGGTCGCCGTGGGGCTCGTTCCGCCGTAAGGCGCCCAGCTGTAGGTGTAGGGCTCGACGCCGCCGGAGGGGGCGGCGGTCGCCGTGCCGTTCGCGCCGCCGTTGCAGGATACATTGGTGCTGCCGCCGTCGATGGTGATCTGCGCCTGGGCTCCACCGGCGGCGGACAGGCACAGGGATGCCGCTGCAAGCGACCAGGAAAGAGCACGAATCGACATCTGCGACCTTGGGTTATCAGTGATATGGCTACGCTTAGTTGAAAACCCTTGTTTTTGTAAAGTGAGCAGGGGAGACCGGGCCGGGCGAGGAAAAGAAAAAAGGCCCGGATTGCTCCGGGCCTTTTCTTCAGTTCGCAGAGGGCGTTGCTTCCGCCGCGGGCGGCGGTGTGCGTTGTTCCCGCGCGCCGGGCAGGGCGGCAGGTGTGGCGTGTTTGCTGCCGGCGCCGGCGTGCTTCATGTGCTTGGCCTGTTCCTCCGCCCCGATGTCGAGGAAGGCGGGGGCCGAGGCGTTGAACTGATCCGCGTGGCCGGTGCGGACGATGACCGAACGCCCGCCGTCCCAGATCATGTGCAGGGCGACATAAAGGACGATGGCCAGGCCGATGTAGGCGATCCAGCGATAGCGGTTCAGCAGCTTGGCGATGAAGCTGGCGGCCAGGCCCATCAGGGCGATCGACAGGATCAGGCCGAAGACCATGATCCACGGGTGGTCGTGGCTGGCGCCGGCGACGGCCAGGACGTTGTCCAGGCTCATGGTCAGGTCGGCGATCATGATCTGGATCAGGGCGGCACCGAAGGTCTTGCGCTTCAGGCCCAGTTCCTCGGGTGAGGGACCGCCGCCGTGTTCGATGGCCATGGCCCGTTCGATCTCGGCCTCGGCCTCCGCCTGGTCATGGGTGGCCTGTTCGCGCAGCTCGCGCCACATCTTCCAGCAGACCCACAGAAGCAGGAAGCCGCCTGCCAGCAGCAGGCCGACGATGGCCAGCAGTTGCACGGTGATCAGGGCCAGGCCGATGCGCATGACGACGGCGGCGGCCAGACCGATCAGGATGGCCTTGCGGCGTTGTTCCTGGGGCAGGGCGGCGGCGGCCAGGCCCACGGCCACGGCGTTGTCGCCGGCCAGGACGAGGTCGATCATCAGGACCTTGCCGAGGGCGGAGGCCTGACTGAGCAGATGGGGGTCTGAGAGGAATTCCATCCGGGTTTCTTAAGCCCGAGGCCGGGCTGCGCCAAGACGCCGCGGCGGCAAAGTCACGCTCCCGCCGACCTGTGGCCGGCGGGAGGAGAAGGGTCAGTCGGCGCCTTGTGCGCGGGCCGCTTCATAAAGAGCGATCGCCGCCGCATTGGACACGTTCAGGCTCTCGAAGCCGCCGGGCATGGGGATCTTGGCCAGGACGTCGCAGTGTTCCGCCACCAGACGGCGAACGCCGTCGCCTTCGGAGCCCATGACCAGGACGGTCGGGCGCGAATCGAGGGCTTCCTCCAGCGTCTGCTCGGCGGCCCCGTCCAGGGCCACGGCGCGCCAGCCCATGTCGGCCAGCTTCTCCAGCGCGCGGCTCAGATTCGTCACGCGGGCGCCGGGCAGGCGGTCTGTCGCGCCGACCGCGGCCGTGGCCAGGGCGCCGGCCAGGGCGGGCGAGTGCCGGTCCTGCACCACGATGCCCTTGGCCCCGAAGGCCAGGGCCGAGCGGAAGATGGCGCCGACGTTCTGGGTGTCGGTCAACTGGTCCAACATGACGATGACGCCCTGAGCGTCCTCGGCGATCTCTTCCAGAGAGACGCCTTCCAGCGGCTGGACCTTGAAGACCATGCCCTGGTGAACCGCGCCGGGGGGGAGCATGCGGGCCAGGGCGGTCGAATCGACCACCTCGATTCGGTGGCCGTTCGCCAGATTTTCCCGTTCGATTTCAGCGGCCCGGTCCTCCGTGACCATCAAATGGCCCATGCCGCGACGCGCCGGATTGGCCAGGGCGGCTAAAACGGGATGGCGGCCCCAGAGAAAATTATCCGCATCGGCCTTGCCGCGCGGGCTCCTGGGGGCGGAATCGCCCCCGGAACGGCCTGTTGGCGCAGGGGACCAACCTTTCTCGGGCCGACTTTCCACGCGCTTGTGGAAAGACTGCTTTTTACCGGGTTTCCGGTCGTTGCGTTCTGAAAATGACGACACTATAAGACGGCCTCCGATTTGGGCCCCAGGGCTTCGGGTCAGGCGCTTCCTCTACTGCAGGCGTCGCCGGACACGACGGCTTTCGCGACGATAATGATCGAAAGATCGCTACGTTGCGTATCCAGACCGGTTTTGAAAACGCGCGCTGGGGGAATGTCCCGAGTGGCAAAGGGGGCGGACTGTAAATCCGCTGCGAAAGCTTCGAAGGTTCGAGTCCTTCTTCCCCCACCACGCGCGTTTCAAGGCCGAGAGGACGGAAACCCAGAAAAGGAATCGGGTGCGGAAACGCCGATCTTTACGGAGGTCGGGGCAACGCATTCTTCGCGCGGGTATAGCACAATGGTAGTGCAGCAGCCTTCCAAGCTGAGGATGTCGGTTCGATCCCGTCTACCCGCTCCAGGTTTTTGATCTGACAAAAGCGCCCCTCCGTCCTTGGACCCGGGCCACAGGAGTTTGGCCATGGCCAAGGAAAAGTTCGAACGCACGAAGCCGCACTGCAACATCGGCACGATCGGTCACGTTGACCACGGCAAGACGACGCTGACGGCGGCGATCACGATGACGCTGGCGAAGGCCGGCGGCGCGAAGGCGATGAACTACGCCGACATCGACGCCGCGCCGGAAGAGAAGGCTCGCGGCATCACGATCAACACGGCTCACGTCGAGTATGAGACGGAAAACCGTCACTACGCGCACGTGGACTGCCCCGGCCACGCCGACTACGTGAAGAACATGATCACGGGCGCGGCTCAGATGGACGGCGCGATCCTGGTGGTTTCGGCCGCTGACGGCCCGATGCCGCAGACGCGCGAGCACATCCTGCTGGCCCGTCAGGTCGGCGTGCCGGCCC